>JALRKC010000042.1 GCA_023254955.1 Candidatus Nanopelagicales bacterium
GATGATTCGGTACCCTTTTAGTTACAGTCGAACAAGGAACTTTAAATGACCGTCGCCCTCCCGCTAGCAGTAGCCAATCCCAATAAGGAAAAAACTGAGGCGCTACTAAAAAGAATTCCCACCGGATTGCTAATTGGTGATGGTTTTTGTGAGGGTAGCGAAGAACCTTTTGCAGTCATAGATCCGGCAAATGGCGAAGTTTTAACTATGGTGGCCAATGCCAATGCAACTGATTTAGATAAAGCTCTGTCTGTTTCCCAAGCAGCCCAACCTGAATGGGCAAAAACAGCGCCACGTCAAAGAGCAGAGGTTTTAAGAAAAGCCTTTGAATTGATGGTTTCGCGAGCCGATGACATAGCGTTAGTTATGAGTTTAGAAAATGGAAAAACGATTGCAGATGCCAAGGCAGAAACTCTTTATGCAGCTGAATTTTTCAGATGGTTCAGCGAAGAGGCAGTAAGAATCGATGGAGCATTTAGAACTGCGCCTAGTGGACTAAATAAAATTCTCACACTTAGACAGCCTGTTGGAATCGCTTTCTTAATTACTCCCTGGAATTTTCCTGCTGCTATGTTCACCAGAAAAGTGGGGCCAGCGATCGCCGCAGGAGCCGCGGCAATTTTGAAGCCCGCAGGCGAAACTCCCTTAACTGCACTTTTAATTGGTGAGATTTTGCTCGAAGCGGGTTTGCCTGCTGGAATTTGCAGCATTTTGCCGACAGATAATTCTGCGCAACTAACAACAGCCGCATTAGCGGATCGAAGAATTCGAAAACTTTCATTTACCGGCTCAACACAAATCGGAAAACTTCTCTTACACCAAGCAGCAGATAGGGTGCTTAATTCTTCGATGGAACTAGGTGGCAACGCTCCCTTCATTATTTTGGATGATGCAGATATCGACTTAGCGGTTGAAGGTGCCATGTTGGCAAAGATGCGAAATGGCGGACAAGCCTGCACTGCTGCAAATCGGTTCTTTGTACAAGATAAAGTACACGACATTTTTGTACAAAAACTTTCTGAAAGAATGAATGCCCTAAAGCCTGGTCACGGCAGCGATGAAGCCACTACCCTAGCTCCACTAGTTAACCGTAAAGCTGTCAAATCTATTGCCCAGATGGTTCACGAAGCAATTCAAATAGGCGCAAAGCAATTTGCGGGTGGTCCGATTAACGATGGACCTGGGAGCTTTTTTCCTGCGACGGTTCTCGGGGATGTGCCGCCAAATGCGCAGGTTGTGCAAGATGAAATCTTTGGTCCAGTTGCCGCGGTGGTGCGAGTTCAAGATGAATTCGAAGCACTTAAGTGGGCTAATCAGAGTGAATACGGTCTAGCTGGTTACATCTACACCAAAGATACCGCGCGCGGCTTAAGAGTCTCTCAAGATTTAGAAGTGGGCATGATTGGCTTAAATCGCGGATTGGTTTCTGACCCAGCTGCTCCATTTGGCGGCGTTAAGCAATCAGGAATTGGGCGTGAAGGTGGCTACGAAGGAATCGACGAATACCTAGAAGTTAAATACATTGCCACAAGCGATTTTTAGTTAGCTTCACTGGGTAGTTTTAGTACTGGAACTTCCGCAGTTGAGATATCAATATCTCCTTCATCAGTTCTAAGTAATACCAATAAAACTGCACTTTTTTCTTGAGTCTTGAATTCATCGCCCCAGATAATTCTTCTTCCGGAATTCAAAATGACTACTGCTCGCTTGCCGTCGTAGCTTTCTACCAAAGAAACTTCCGGACGTAGCCACTCTGGCAACTCGCGTGAGACTCTTGCTGCCAATCCCCTAGCGACATCATTTGGTGCATACACAAAAGGATGAACATCATTTGGACCCGCTCTATTAAAAGCCACACCTGCTTCATCCACTAAAAATCGCCCGGAACTTAAATCAGTTAGCGCAATAGGTGAGCGCTCCACTATCTCAATAACCACCGAGTCTGGCCAACCTTTTCGCACTTCAGCCGCTTTAATGATCTTTTCTCGTAGCAGTTGAGTTGTGATTTGATTTGAATTTAATTCAATTAAGGGAGAATCAATATTTATCTGTGCTAACTCAAGGACTCTCTCTTCACTTAAAAGTTGCAGTCCATTAACCCGAATGTTTTTTATAGTCAATAAATTAGAAAAATAACTTAAATAAACACCGGTAGCTGCAGCTAAAAGTACAAACGCAAAAAGAGATATAAAAATTTTTCCTCTTTTGGTAAGCACCGTGCTATCTCACTTACCAAATTTTTCTCTTAAAAGATTAAGGATTTCTTCACCCAGCATGCCAATATCGCCAGCTCCTAAAGTCATGATGATGTCATTTGGTTCAGCAAACGAAACTAGCCTCTTAGGAACCTGAGTAAAACTTGGTTCAAAAGCTACGCGATCTTTAGCAAGCGGCACATAAGAAGCCATGGTCTGTCCACTAGCTCCTGGTATCGGTGTTTCGCCAGGGGCATAAACCTCCAGTACCACTGCCACATCTGCCAAACCTAAGCTTTCGCCAAATTCTTTATTAAATAATGCGGTTCGATAATAATGATGGGCTTGAAAAGCCACGATTATTTTTCCATCCTTAACCACATCTCTCGCCGCTTTCAAAGTAGCGGCTATCTCGGTTGGATGATGAGCGTAATCATCAAATACTCTTACATTGTTTACATTGCCCCGGTATTCGAATCTTCTTCTGGTGCCAGTAAATTTTTTTAATGAATCCTTAATTTTCTCGACTGGAATTCCTATTTCTAAACCGATAGCAATCGCGGCACAAGCATTTAAAACGTTATGCATACCCGGAACTGATAATTCAAAATCATCTATTTGCTGACCCTTGTAATTGACGCTAAATTTAAAGCCAGGTAACTGGGCCTCATAACTCATTAACTTCAAATCAGACGCATTTACCCCATAAGTTATAACTTGAATTTCAGACTTTACTTCTTCTGCTAGCTGTCGACCTCCTTCGTCATCAACGCAAATCACAGCAAAGCCATTGTTTTTACCGACTTTCAAAACAAACTTTTCAAAGGCTTTCTTTAAATGTTCAAATTCTTTCCAATAATCAAGGTGATCGCTCTCCAGGTTTGTGACTACAGCAAATTTTGGATTTAATTGCAAAAAACTACCGTCAGATTCGTCAGATTCAACCACAAAATACTCACCGTGGCCTAAGTGTGCGTTGGCGCCAGTTTCTGCTAATTCACTTCCAATCACATATGACGGATCCAAGCCAGCACCTTGCAACAATACGGTTACCATCGAAGTAGTTGTAGTTTTTCCATGTGTGCCAGAAACTGCAATGGTTTCATAACCCTCTGTAATAGCAGCGAGCGCCGCTGCACGTGAATAGATTTCTAAACCTAAATCTTTAGCTGTCAAAAGTTCAACGTTATCTTTTTTAATGGCCGTTGAAGCGATTATTGCCTTATTTGGTTTAACGTTTTCTCGTCGATGCCCAATTTGAACCTCAACGCCTAAATTTTTTAGTGCATTAAGTCGACGTGACTCCTTTAAATCGGATCCACTTACCTGGCTACCTCTTGCAATCAAGATTCGAGCGATTCCGCTCATGCCAGCGCCACCTAAACCCAGAATATGTACATCGTCAAGCGAAATACTTGACGTCACTTCGACCTCCCATTGCTCTTGGCACTTAGCAAGGTTAGTGCTGCATTTGTCAAAATTTGGTCAGCGTCACGCCGTCCAAATTTATTAGAGCGTTCAGCCAGCTGAGCTAGTTTTGTAGCTGACTTGAAAAGTTCTAATACCAATGCGATTAATTTCTCGCCAGTTAATTCTCTATCGCTGATAGTCAAGGCCGCCCCTTGTTCAATTAGCGTCTTTATATTTTCACTTTGCTCTCCATTGCCCGAAGGAAAAGGAATAAATATCGCGGGCTTTCCTAATGCGGTAACTTCAGCAACTGTCATCGCTCCCGAACGGCTAATGACCAAATCGGCTACCGCATAAGCCAGATCCATTCGCTCTATGTATGACACTGGATGATAACTAGAAAAAGTATCAGGGGTTTTTTCAATTGCTTTATTGGGGCCGACTGCATGAAGCACCTGAAACCCAGCGCTCGTAAGTAAGCCAATTACCTCAGTAAGTGCAGTATTAATTTTTGCTGCACCTTGAGACCCACCAAATACTAGAAGAGTTTTCTTTTTTTTGTCCAGCGCAAAATGCTCATATCCAGCTTCACGAGCTTCCTCGATATTTATCGCTGTAATTTCTTTTTTTAAAGGCATACCAATTGTTTGAGCTTTTGGTAACGAGTTTTCAAAACACTGAAATACTTTTTTTGCCTTTTTGTAAAAAAATCTATTGGCAATCCCCGGTTTAGCGTTTCCTTCGTGAATTATCACAGGTATCTTAAGTTTTTTTGCTGCAAGATAAACCGGAAATGAAACATAGGCACCAAAACCAATCACCAAATCGGTCTCATTTTTCTTCAAAATTTTAATTGCAGAATTTCTAGCAATCACTAAATAAAGAGGAAATAGTAAACTAGCAAAATTAATTCGCCTTGGTAATGGTTTAGCCTTAATCAACTCCAAAGAAAAGCCCGACTTTGGCACTAAGGTTGATTCCAATCCTTTCGGCGTTCCAATTAAATAAATATTGAATTCTGGTAACTTCAAATTCAAAGCACGAGCAGTTGCTAAGGCGGGCTCAATATGACCAGCAGTCCCCCCTGCAGCTAAGGCGATTGAATTCATTTTTTACTTGAAACCTTGACCTTTTGTCGCTTTGCTTTTAAAGCGGGTTCGTTGCGAACGCAGGCCAAGAGACCTCCAATGGAAATTAAAATAAAAATTAAAGATGAACCACCATAAGAAATTAGCGGTAAAGGTACTCCAGTTATCGGGAGCAAACCTAAAACTCCCCCAAGATTGATTACACTTTGAATTAGTATCCATCCAGCAAGCCCAGTTGCATAAATTCGTGTGTAATAATTTTTTGTTTTTCTAGCTACCGTAATTATTGAAATAATTAGCACCAAGAATAAAAACAAAACAAAAAAAGTACCCACTAAGCCTAGTTCCTCACCAATCACAGCAAAAATAAAATCAGTGTGTGCCGCAGGTAGCCACCCCCATTTTTGCCTTGAAGCACCCAAACCAAGTCCAAAAATTCCACCTTCAGCAAGGGCGTATTGGCCTTGAATGATTTGCCATCCGGCACCTTCGGGATCAGCTGCTGGATCGCGCCACGAGAGCCATCGCTGCATTCGATATGGCGCTTGTAAAGTTAAAACTGCAATCGCCAAAACGCCTAATAGTGCATTCGCAGCATTAAGAATTAGTGGTGCACCGGCTGCGTAATAGAGAGCCAAAACAATCGGGAGAATGATTAAAGCTGTTCCGACATCACCTTGTGCCACAACTAATGCCGTGATGAGTAATCCCACCCAATAAACCGGGCTCAACAATTGACTCCAGGTCAATTCCGCACTCTTCATCTTTTGACTTAATACGGCTGCTCCCCAAATAATCAGAGCCAATTTTGCAAATTCACTAGGTTGTAATCTGAAATTTCCATAAATAATTAGCCAGTTTCTCTGACCGGCAACCGAGACACCAATGCTGGGGATTAAAACTATGACCAAAAGACCAATAGCAAAAGCAATTATCCAATTAGCCCATTTAGTAAAAAATAAGAGCGGCAGACGAGACGTTATAAACATTAAAATCAATCCCAATGTCGCAAAAAGTAATTGACGGATTGCTATTTCGTATTGATTTCCAGTTTGGGTAAAAGATATTTCAGTCGAAGCTGAAAGTACCATTACTAGACCTATTGCCAAAAGGCTCAAAGTAGATATCAAAATTGCATAATAAGTATTTAGTTCAATTGTTTTTGATCTACTCAATTTAATTCCTTCACCGCACTGGCGAATGCGTTTCCTCGCGCCTGGTAATCTTTAAACATGTCCCATGAGGCGCAACCTGGCGCTAGCAGCACTACATCTCCACTACTTGCAACTTTTTGAGCTTGTTTAACGACAAGATTCATTGCATTTTCATTTGCCTCCGAGATTTCATAAAGCGGCGTAGCTGGTGAATATCTAGCAAAGGCAGCTTTGATCAGTTCACGATCTTTACCAAGTAAAATTACTGCCCGAATTCGTGAGAAATGTTTTTTTACTAAATCTGAAAAATCTTGGCCTTTTGCTAGACCCCCAGCGATCCAGACCACGCTTTGATAAGCACTTAAGGACGTGTCTGCTGCGTGCGTGTTAGTTGCTTTTGAATCGTCAATGTATCTAACTTTATTAATTTCCGCTACTAAAGAAATTCTATGCGGGGCCGGTTGAAAATCCTGTAAACCTTTTTTTATGAATAC
>JALRKC010000043.1 GCA_023254955.1 Candidatus Nanopelagicales bacterium
ATTATTTTGTTCCTGAAATGCTAATTGCGGGTCGTGCCATGAGCGGTGCCCTAGATATTTTGCGACCGTTGCTCGCAGATACTGGCGCAGAGACCGTCGGCACTTTTTTAATGGGCACCGTTAAAGGCGACGTCCACGATATCGGAAAAAACCTAGTAAACATCATGTTAGAGGGCGCTGGATTTCAGGTTATTGATATCGGAGTTCAGGTTCCGCCAGAGAAATTTGTTGATGCAGTTAAGGAACACAAGCCGGACATCGTGGGAATGAGTGCATTTTTAACTACCACTATGCCGATGTTCAAAGTAAATATTCACGAATTGACTAAAGCTGGTTTACGTGAAGAAGTAATCGTTATGGTGGGTGGCGCACCGGTAACCCAGGAATACGCCGATGCTGTTGGCGCCGATGGATATGCCGCGGATGCTTCAACTGCGGTTCGCAAGGCAAAAGAGTTAATCGAGCAAAAAAGAGCATTAGCGAGAGCTTAAAAATATGCCAAAACTCTTACCCTTGATTGAGCATGCGGTTAAAGGACCAGTTTGGAATTGCCAAATGTGCGGCCAGTGCGTTTTGCACTCAACTGGAATGACTTGTCCAATGAATTGCCCAAAAACTTTACGCAATGGCCCCTGTGGTGGTGTGCGTGAAAACGGACATTGCGAAGTTAAGCCGGAAATGAAATGCGTGTGGCTTAAGGGATACGAACGAGCCGAGAGTTGGCCGTTGCCTAAAATTTGGCAAGAAGAGTTTAATCATTTAAGGCCACCAGTTGATAATCGACTTAAAGGTGGATCCTCTTGGATCAATTTCTTCACTAAGCGAGATAGATGGGTGCCAAAAGGTTGGGCCAATGTTTCAAATGAGGACCATCACTAGTGTCGCGATTGGAAGAATTAGTAACTAAAACTAACGAAACAATATTTACTGCAGAGTTCCCGGTTATTGATGGCGAGGGAATGGCGAAAGTAGAAAAATACGCAAAGCGTCTCTCGCCTTGGTTTGATGGAGTTAACGCAACCGATAACACCGCGGCCCATGCGCATGCATCAAATGTGGCTAGCGCAATTGCTATGAAAATGCATGGCTTAGAACCAATTATGCAAGTTGTCTGTCGAGATAAAAACCGTTTAGCTCAACAAGCAGATGTTGTTGGGGCTACCTTGCATGGAGTTGAAAACTTTGTGGCTTTAACCGGTGACGATGTAACTGCTGGGGATGAAACTGAAACTAGAAGAGTCTTTGATCTAGACGGGCCGCAATTAATACGTCTCATGACCAGCATCAAGAATGGGCAATATTTATCTGGCAGAAAAATTGAGCCAGCACCCAAAATGTTTATCGGAGCAGTTGAAAACCCCAGCGCACCTCCTTTTGAATATCGCGCGCAAAGAGTTGCAAAAAAAGTAGCGGCAGGAGCAAAATTTTTTCAACTTCAAATTTGCTATCACAAAGATCGTCTTGAAAAATTTATGGAAACGCTAAATACTCTTGGTTTGACGAAGAGCGTGGCGATTATCCCGACAATTGTTTTAATTAGTGGGCCAAGGGCACTCAATTTTATGAATGCAAGCGTTCCTGGAATTGACGTTCCAGAAGATGTGATTAAAGAAGTAGAAACTGCTAGCGACAAAAAAGAAGCTGCGTATCTTCAAACTTTGGATTTTGCCAGGCATGCTCTATCGCTCCCGGGCGTTAGAGGCTTGCACGTTACAGATTTTCGGCATGATGAAACTTTAGAAAGACTCATGTCTGATTTGGGTCGAAAAGCTCGACCGGAGAACACTACAAAGGAAGAAAATGCATACACATCTACGGTCAGCTAGCAAAGAAGTAATTATTGGACATGATCAACCCTTTGTAATTATTGGCGAGAGAATTAATCCCACCGGTCGAAAGAAGTTTCAAGAACAACTTAGAGCAGATGATTTATCGCAAGTTCAAATTGATGTTGAGCAGCAAGTTGCTGGCGGCGCAGATGTACTTGACGTAAATATGGGTGTGCCCTTGACTGATGAACCAGCATTACTTAGCAAAGCGATAAAACTGGTTCAGTCGTTAACAGATTTACCTATTTGCATTGATTCTTCAGTAATTGAAGCGCTAGACGCCGGCCTATCGGCTTACGAAGGAAAGGCATTGGTCAATTCCACAACCGGCGAAGATGACCGGATGGATGCGATTTTGCCTTTAGTTAAAAAACATAATGCCGCGATTTTGGCTTTGGCCAATGATGAAACTGGAATCCCAGCTACGGCGCAAGAAAGAATTGCTGTGGTTGAAAAAATAATTAAGGCCGTGGAAAAGCATGGAATCCCGATGGAGGATTTGTTGATAGATCCGTTAGCAATGACGGTAGGAGCAGATCCAGATGCGGTAAATGTAACTTTAGAAACCGTCCATTTAATTAAAGAAAAGTATGATCTAAATATGTCTATGGGAGCTTCGAACGTTTCATTTGGCTTACCTAATAGACATGCGGTCAATGCGGCATTTTTACCGATGGCAATGGCTGCAGGATTAACCAGCGCAATTATGGACTCAAGAACTCCAGAAGTTGTAGCTTCAGTGCGTGCAGCTGATCTGCTTTTAGGTAACGATCAGTGGGGAGCCAACTGGATTACTCGTTTTCGTCAACAAGCATCAAACGCTTAGGTAATACATATAGCGATGAGCGTAGATCCAACATTAGACGAAGAACTTAGCTCTGAGTTAGGTGCTGGGCGAGTTGATCTGAAGTTTTCAACCCAAAACGTAACACATCGAGTACCGCCGGGTGTAAGTGTTTTTGATGCAGCAAGTTGGAATGGAATTGCAATAGATTCAACTTGCGGTGGACATGGAACATGTAAAAAATGTAAAGTTCAAATCATTGAGGGCAATGTCCCAATTACTCGTCTTGATATTAGGGCTTTTAGTGAAGAAGAACTAAAAGACGGTTGGCGTTTAGCGTGTGTGGCAAAAGCTACTCAAGATTTGGCAATTAATGTTCCACCGCTTGCGACAAGACCTAAAGCGGCAACTGTTGGAGTTGGAAGGCAAGTGATTTTAAGGCCAGCAACCCAGAAAAGATATTTGGAGCTTGATGAGCCTACGCTGCATGATCAAATTCCAGATTTGCAGCGCGTAAAAAATGCTATAAGTGATCTTGAGGTAAGTGTTGACTTTAGTGTTCTAAAAAAATTACCAAAAACATTAAGATCAGCCAATTGGAAGGTAACGGTAACTGTTGTTGATAATGCCCTAGTAGATATAGAGCCTGGCGACACGACTGATCAACGCTATGCGGTTGCCTATGATTTAGGAACTACAACGGTTGTTGCCACACTATTAGATTTAAACACCGGAACCCCAGCAGCCGTAAAGTCGATGTTAAATAGGCAGCAGCCCTATGGCGCAGATGTAATTTCACGAATTTCAGCAACGATGATGGATGAAGCAGCCCTGCAAAGACTTCAGCAAACTGCAACTGAAACCCTAAACGGATTAACCCAAGAAGTTTTACAAGAAGCAGGAGTTAATCGCAGCCAGGTGTACGAAGTGGCAATTGCTGGAAACGCAACCATGGTTCAACTAGCTTTGGGAGTAGACGCTGAGCCTGTGGGGGTTGCTCCATTTATCACTGCCACAGAGTCTTGGCCAACTTTGCTGGCAAAAGATTTTGGAATAGAAATAAATGAAAACGCTCGCGCTTTCGTCTTTCCGTCGTTTGGCGCATATGTGGGCGGTGACATTGTTTCAGGTGTATTAGCCACTGGAATGGATCGTGACAAACGCACCAGATTGTTTATTGATGTTGGCACTAATTGCGAAATAATTCTGAGCAACGGCGAAAAAATTCTTGCCACAGCCGCTCCCGCGGGCCCAGCATTTGAAGCGGCGTCTATCGCCTGTGGCATGAGGGCCGCCGATGGAGCTATCGAAGTAGTGGCAATTGAAGAAGATGAACTAAAACTAAAAGTAATTGGCGATGCCGAGCCAATTGGTATTTGTGGTTCTGGATTAGTAGACGCCTGCGCACAATTAGTTAAGGCGGGTTTATTAGACAATAGTGGAAAGTTTGTCGATCAGGAAACCGCAAATTTAAAAGCGCCTAATCTTTCTAAGAATTTAATCACTTTAAATTCGGGTGAGAGAGTATTTGTTTTGCATGGAGATGAAAAAAATCCAAAAGTTTATTTATCACAAAGAGATGTACGAGAACTGCAGTTTGCTAAAGCATCTATTGCCACGGGTTGGCGGTTACTTTTAGAGGCATTGGAACTAGATGATCTTGATGTGCAGCAGGTTTTACTTGCAGGATCATTTGGCTCTTACTTATCACCGGCTTCTGCAGTAGCCGTGGGCTTAGTACCAAAATTGCCGGTAATGAGAATTGTTCCTGCTGGAAACGTAGCTGGCGAAGGCGCAAAAATGGTTTTGTTATCACAAACTGAACGCAGTGGCGCTATGACGCTACTTAAAGAAGTTGACTATGTTGAGCTCTCAGATCGACAAGATTTCAATGACAAATTTGTTGAAGAATTGGCGTTCCCAAGCTAGTCATGGCTCTATTAAAGTTTTATGCAGCTGCAAGGGACTTTGCAAAACAAAAAGAAGTGAATTTAGCAATCAACAATAGGCTTGATTTAGTTTCAGAGCTTCACAAATTAGGTGATAGTGATCTTACAAAACTAGCCCACATATCAACTTTTTTAATCAATGGTCGACGATTTTCTCTGAGTGAAATTTCTGATTTAAAAGATGGTGATGTAATAGAAATGCTCCCGCCTTTTGCTGGCGGCTAATTAAACCTTAATAAGAAATTTTTCTCTGCTAGTTCTTACTGCAATTGTAAAAAATAGTATCGAGGCAATCACAGGAATCATTAAAATTAATGGCGTATATTCACTACCTAATCTAGAAATTGCTAATCCAGTTAAAGACGGAAATATCAATCCACCCGTGACGCTAAAAGTAAAAATAATCCCTACAATTCTGGCATTTCCCGGCACTAGTCTGATAATCCAACTCATTCCGGTAGGAAACACCACGGCACTGGTTAGACCTAGTAGCGCAATACCAAGGTATTTAAATTCCATTAACTGAAAAATCAGCAAAGCAGGCAACATCGAATAGGAACTCTGCAAGGTCAAACGTCGTAAATTGACTTTATGTATAAATCTAATAAAAAATAGGCGACCTAAAAAAAGAAATATAAAATAAACAGTTGTACCGAGCGATGCTGCTGATGATGAATATCCTTGAGCTTCTAACAATGTTGGTATCCATCCGGTTGCACTAATTTCAGCACCAACATAGGTAGTTAGCCCCAGTAAAATAAAAAGAATTGTGACCCACTCGCGAGTATTTCGATTTGGGTTCGGTATGTGATTTAAGTGACCAGAAACATTTTTAAAATAAGTTAGGCCTACTAATACAATTACTATTGCAAAAGTATATAGAAATAAATCAAAGTACTGATTAATAATTGATCCAATTAATAGCGGGAAGACGATTGAGCCTAAAGCAAACGCAGTGTTGTTGAATGTGATTCTTCTCGAAGCTCTAACGCCCCCAACTGAAGTTAAATATTGACTGATTGCTACTTGCGTAAAACTATTAGAAAATCCAATTAACCAAAGCGCTTTAAGAGTCAAATTCCAATCGCCAGCAAATGAAATTACTAATACTCCGATTGCAATCCCAACGGTACCGAGGGAACCAGCAAATTTTGCAGGAATTTTATCTACTAAAAAAGTTGAAATTAACACGCCAGTGATAGCGCCAAACCCAGCAATTGCAAAAAGAGAACTAACTGTCGCAATACTAATTTCAAATTTTTTAACAAAGAAAGGAACCATAACCCCATAAGAAGAAACAAAACCACCAAACATGGAAGTCATGATTACAACCGCTTTTAAACTCAGCGGCTCCATAGTTAATTTAGTTTTCAAGGGGCTCTTTCTGAGCCAAATTCTAGCCGCCTATTGCCGACATGGGCCGGAGCGGCTGAACGAAGTCCGGCTCGCCAATTCCATGACCCTTCTTCTTTGAATTAATATTCTTTAAAATAATTTCTCTAATTTCCAAATCGCTTGCCCCATTTCTCAAGGGAACTCGCAAATCAGATTCTTCTTGAGCGAAAAGGCAGTTCCGTAACTGCCCGTCAGAAGTTAGGCGCATCCGATCACAATTAGCGCAAAAAGGCGCTGTGACTGAAGCGATTATTCCAACCTTGGAGCTAGTCCCAGAAACTTGAAACAGCTGGGCAGG
>JALRKC010000044.1:0-395 GCA_023254955.1 Candidatus Nanopelagicales bacterium
TGGTGCGAGAGCAATATTACATATCTATCTTTATTAGCAATTAGCAACTCTTCGACCCAGGAAAGCTGCTCTTCATCAATCGATCCTTGCCAGCCACCCCAGGGATTTACCGTATCTAAAGAGATGAAGGTGATCTCACCAATGTTTTTAGTCCAATAAGCACGATTGCTATCAACATTCCATTGGGTAAAGCCATGATCTCCGGTTTTCAAATGGGAGGCAGCAAATTCGCTGGCATCGTTAAATCTTCTTTTTTTATCTGGGGTTATTTTTTGTCTGGGAGAAGTCTCATTGTGCATGTACCAAACTGGTCCAACTTCAGCAAAAGATGGCTTAATGTCTGGAATTTTAAAATCTTTCGGCAAGCCTACGATTCGCTCATCACCGGTAGATAA
>JALRKC010000044.1:405-6233 GCA_023254955.1 Candidatus Nanopelagicales bacterium
CTGCCACAACGGTGCCTTGTAAAAGTAAATCATGGTTTCCATAAACCGCATACCAAGGTTTGTTCAAGCCTTTGGAAATAAATTTTACTCTGGCAATTTCTGCAAGTTTGGGAACCTTAGGAAATCCAAATAATCTTGTTGGATCATCCTCTTCCTCTCCGACAGGGGCACCGTCTGGGTGCCAAAATTTTTTATCAAACGGAACATTGCTAGATCCGACCCACTCACTTTTTTCACTACTTCCGCTTGCTGGCTGAACTTCCCCGCCATTTAAAACTTTTAAGTACCAATCAGTTTCATTCTCTTGGGCGTTATCAGTCATGTCGCCGGTAATTACCACCGCATCAATGTTCGCTCCAGTTAAAGGCGCACTTTCAATTTCATTAATGGTGTCAACCATGGCGGCAAGTACTTGAGTCGTTAAAATTTCGTTTGCCCGATAAGTGCCGATGTGGCCTAACTCCCCACGATAGGGGCTATCAGCATCGGCGTAGCGATCTAAATATTCAATTCTTGAAGGCGATTCAGCATCACAAACATGTAAATCACTCAAATGAACCAAGGCTGCCAAGGTTTTTCCCTGGGGCTTTTCGCCCAGGTGGGCATCTCCGTCGGCTGTAGTTAAGTCGCGCCAGCCCAACTCATTAGCTGGCTTTGGAACAATTTTTTTCTTGTCGGTTCTACTCATTTGAGTAGCAGATTATCAGTCAGAATTATTAAAACCCCGTCAGTAATGGACGGGGTTTTAATTGGTGTCTGGAGTAGCTACATATTAAAAAGTGAAGCGGTACCCAAAACTAAGCCAAGATCGTTTCCAAACTTGACAAATAGGTAAAAAATGATCAAGGCGGCGCCTGCCAAAGAAATGTCTTTGTTGAAGGCAACTTGCTCGTTCATTTTTGCCATCGGATCTGTTTCTTTCCAATAGGCATGCATCAAAAATGCAGTTGGGATCAAAAAGGCAGCAAGTAACAGCGCACCCAAATCTCCGTAGAATCCGGTTAGCACCAATAAAGCGCCAACAATTATCACAATTCCAGAGATGATTGTGCTGGCCTTTGCTGCAGGTACTCCCTTGCTTTGGGCGTATCCAGCCATCGCGGCGGTAGCGGTCAAGTGTCCGACGCCTGAAGCCAAGAACAGCAAGGCGAACAAGATACGTCCTACTAAGAAAATGATTTCCATTTGTCTCTTTCTAGATTCGATTAAAGCTAACCATTCGGTTTGAATGGCTTGGCTTAGCCTAGCAGATTTAGTTGAAATTTCAACTATCTGTGGGCAATAAAAAAGCCCCCAATTTAGGGGGCTTTTAAATTTTTTTAGAGTTACTTGATACTGACTTTTCCACCAGCAGCTTCGATAACTTCTTTAGCCTTGTCTGCAGTCTCTTTGTTGACCTTCTCCAAGACTGGCTTTGGTGCACCTTCAACCAAATCCTTGGCTTCCTTCAAGCCTAGGTTGGTTAGGGTACGAACTTCCTTAATAACTTGGATCTTCTTGTCTCCGCCGTCTTCCAAGATGACATCGAATTCATCTTGATCAGCAGCTGCAGAATCTCCACCAGCAGCTCCACCGGCAGCAGGTGCAGCAGCAACAGCTACTGGGGCTGCGGCGGTTACGCCGAAGGTATCTTCGAATGACTTAACAAAGTCTGCTAATTCGATTAGCGACATTTCTTTGAATGCAGCGAGCAATTCGTCGTTACTCAACTTCGCCATTTTGGGCGCTTCCTTCCGTTACAGGTTCGGTACTTACTTCTTCAGCAGCAGTTGCTGCTTCAGCTTGTGGGGCCTCGGCAGCTTCTGCTGCAGGGGCGGTTTCAGTTTGGGTTGCTGGTGCGCTTGCAGCCAAAACTGATGGATCAGCTTGGGCTTTAGCTTGCAAGGCTCCAAATACTCTTGCCGCTTGTGAAAGCGGGGCGGCAAATAAATACACCGCTTGAGTTAGCGATGCGTTCATAGCTCCAGCAAGTTTCGCTAAAAGTACTTCGCGAGATTCCAAATCGGCAAGGCGCATGATTTCCTTGGCCGACATAACTTTGCCGTCCATATATGCACCCTTGATTACCAAGGTGGGGTTCTCTTTTGCGAAGGTCTTTAAGCCTTTAGCGGTTTCTACTGGATCGCCTTCAACGAATGCCAAGGCACTTGGGCCTTTGAGCATTTCATCTAGGCCTTCGACGCCAGCATCTTTAGCAGCCAAACGAGAAATGGTGTTCTTAACTACTGCATAAGTAGTCTTTGGGCCCAACGCGCGACGCAACTCTTTTAATTGCGAAACGGTGAGTCCACGGTATTCGGTCAATACAGTTGCTGCCGCGTTACGAAATTTTTCCGTAACCTCAGCTAGCGCTGCTGACTTTTCAGCCCGTGACAATTGAACTCCTCTTTAAATCGAGGCTGGTTAGATCGCTAAATAACAAAACCCAACACGCAAGTGTGTTGGGCAAAATAAATTTACCTGTTTTCACCTGCGCGGGCGTTGCTTTAGCAACCTTAACTTTCAAAGTTTCCCTTGAAAGACCAGCGGTCTTTGGCTTGACTGGATTAGTTAGATTACCCGCCGGATGGGGTTGGTCACCCGGCGGGGTAACTCTTTTCTAGGCTTCTTGCGCCTGGGCGCCAGCTACTTCGACCCTGATTCCTGGGCCCATCGCGCTGGACATAGTAATTTTCTTGATGTAGCGACCTTTTGATGAAGATGGCTTGGCGCGCATAATTTCGTCATAAGCCGCCGTGAAGTTCTCTGCTAGTTGCTGTTCTGAGAACGAAGCTCGGCCAATCGGAAAATGCAAATTAGCGTGCTTGTCGGTTCTAAATTCAATCTTTCCGCCCTTAATGTCTGCTACCGCTTTGGCAACATCCATGGTTACGGTTCCTGTTTTTGGATTCGGCATTAAGCCTCTGGGTCCTAGGACCTTACCCAAACGACCAACCTTGCCCATCAAATCTGGGGTAGAGACAACCGCGTCGTAATTGGTGTAACCACCAGAAACTTTTTCAATTAAATCATCTGAGCCAACTTCATCGGCTCCTGCTTGACGCGCTTCTTCAGCTTTTTCGCCTGCGGCAAAAACAATTACGCGAGCAGTTTTACCCGTGCCATGTGGCAAGTTAACCGTTCCGCGCACTAATTGATCTGCTTTTTTTGGGTCCACTCCCAAGCCAATAGCCACAACCACCGTGGCGTCAAACTTCACTTTGGAAGTTTCCTTAGCTAACTTTGCTGCCTCAACCGGGCTATAGCCTTTGTTTTCATCTACTAACTCCGCTGCTTTGCGGTAGTTCTTACTGCGTTTCATTTCTGCTCCTTTTGCAGTTTGTGGTTTGCGAGTCGCAGTCGACCCTCCCACGCTTTCTTTTGGTGTTATCCCTCTACAACGATGCCCATGGAACGCGCAGTTCCGGCAACAATTTTCATCGCTGCATCAACATCATTTGCATTGAGATCCTTCATTTTGGTTTCAGCGATCTCGCGTACTTGAGCGGAGGTCACTTTGCCAACTTTGTTTTTCAAAGGGTTGTCAGTTCCTTTTTCAATTCCTGCTGCTTTCAAAAGCATTCTTGAAGCTGGTGGAGTCTTGGTGATGAAATCAAATGAACGGTCTTCATAAACAGTAATTTCTACTGGAATGATTTGACCTTTTTGCGATTCAGTTGCCGCGTTGTAAGCCTTGCAAAAATCCATGATGTTCACACCATGTTGACCAAGAGCTGGCCCTACTGGTGGAGCTGGGTTTGCGCCGCCAGCTTGAATCTGCAACTTGATTAATCCAACAACCTTTTTCTTAGGTGCCATTTCTTTTTTCTTCCTCTACTAGTTCTTTTGCACTTGATTGAAGCCGAGTTCTACAGGAGTTTCACGGCCAAAGATTTCTACTAAGCCGACTACCTTCTGAGAATCTGCGTTTATTTCGCTGATGGTGGCTTGCAAAGTTGCAAAAGGACCATCTATCACTGTTACAGAATCGCCAACTGAAAAATCAACCACGCTAACTTCTTTAATCGTGGTGGTTTGGCCGCCAGCACCGGTAACAATTTTCTTTTCTGGCTTAGGAGCCAAGATCGCAACTACTTCAGGCAAGCTCAAAGGTGCCGGCGTGTGTGCATGACCTACAAAACCAGTAACACCCGGAGTGTGCCTTACTGCTCCCCATGATTCATCAGTTAAATCCATGCGCACCAAAACATAACCAGGGAATTTATTTCTGCGAATTTGTTTTCTTTGCCCTTGCTTAATTTCAGTGACTTCTTCAATCGGAACTTCTACTTGATAAATGTAATCTTCCATATTCAATGAATTAATACGGTTCTCTATGTTGCTCTTTACACGATTCTCTAGGCCAGCATAGGAATGAACTACGTACCATTCTCCTGGCAAAATTCTCATCTTTTCTGCAAAAGCGGTTACCGGGTCTATTTCCGCTTCTTCGGCAGGCGCAACTTCTTCTGCTTGTTCTACCGGAGTTTCTTCAACTGTTACTTCAATAATTGGCTCGGCGACAGTTTCTTCAACGACTGTTTCAGCAGGCGCTAGAACTTCTTCGCTATGAGAAAACGGTGAATCAGTCACGTTAATTAATTCCTTTTCCTATGATCCAAAAATAAAGAGTGCTACTTGGGTAAATAAAAAGTCAAATGCCGCAATGATCAAAGCCACGATAACCACAAAAACTAAAACCACCACGGTGTAATTAAATAATTGAAAACGAGTTGGCCAAACAACTTTCTTTAGTTCAGCTACAACTTGACGGACAAAAGTGATGGCGCGCTGGATGAAGTTCTTACCTTCAACCGTTGTTGGAGTCGCTTCGCTCACTTTTTCCTCACTTTTTGGTTTTATTGGCAGGGGCGACAGGAGTCGAACCTGCAACCGCCGGTTTTGGAGACCGGTGCGCTACCAATTGCGCCACACCCCTATGCCTGCTTTAAGGCATGCTCACGCACAGCGTCTTTAGCGCTCGTATGAGTTTACGCGTAAGGGTTTTTAGGGTTTTGGGCCGGGTTCTGACCTATCTGCAAATGACTATATACATAGTGACAATATTGACCCCATGAGTGAAATATCCACCAGAGTCTCAAAAATAGCGGAATCTGCCACTTTGGCCGTTGACGCAAAAGCCAAGGCGCTAAAGGCCGAAGGCAAGCCAGTAATTGGATTTGGTGCAGGAGAACCAGACTTTCCAACTCCCCCTCACGTTGTTGAAGCGGCAAAGGCTGCTGCAGAAAACCCAGCCAACCACCGCTATACCCCTGCCAGTGGATTACCTGATTTAAGAACTGCAATTGCCGAGGCAACTAGTCGTGATGATCAAATTCAAGTTAGCGCCGATCAAGTTGTAGTTACCAACGGTGGCAAACAAGCAATTTTTAATACCATGGCAACTTTGATTAATCCTGGTGATGAAGTAATTATTCAAGCTCCCTATTGGGTTACCTACCCAGAAGTAGTCCAAGTTTTTGGCGGAGTTCCAAAAATTGTAATGAGTGATGAAACAACTAATTACAAAGTCACCGTAAAGGAATTAGAAAAAGCTCGAAGTTTAAAAACAAAAATGTTAATTTTTGTTTCTCCTTCGAATCCAACTGGCACGGTTTACACACCTGAAGAAATTCAAGCTATTGGCAAGTGGGCAGCAAAGCATGAAATTTGGGTTATGACAGATGAGATTTATCAACATCTGATTTACCCAGGCAATCAATACGCTTCAATTTTGAATTTAGTTCCAGATTTAGCAGAACGTTGCGTAATAGTTTCTGGCGTAGCTAAGACTTATGCCATGACTGGTTGGCGTGTGGGTTGGACGGTTGGCCCAAAGAATTTCACCA
>JALRKC010000045.1 GCA_023254955.1 Candidatus Nanopelagicales bacterium
ATGCAAACCTAAGCTATGCAATTGCTTTTCTGTGGCATCGGCAATCGTTGATTTACCCGAACCACTTAGGCCAGTTAGCCAAATGAGTTGAGGTTTTTGCTGTTTTTGTTTGGCTCGTAAATTTTTATCGATTTCAAAATCATGTTGAGTAACGTTAAAAGCGCGCCGTAGTGTCTTTTGCACCATACCGGCAGCAACGGTTTGAAAACTAATTCGATCGACCAAAATAAAATTGCCACCGAGTCGGGAATTTTCGTATAGGTCTAAATTCACTGGCGTATCGGTGGCGATTTCAACCAAGCCAATTTCATTCATATTCAAGGTTCGCGCAGCAATAGTTTGCCCAGTATTTACTTCTAACCTATGCCGCAAAACTGTTACGGTTGCCGTTGTACTAAAAGGCCCACTCATTAAGAAATAACTTCGACCATGTGCCAGTGGCTCTTCGGTAAGCCAAACCAAATTTGCGCTATAGCGGTCAGCCGGTAACACTTTCGAATCCTTAGACAAAATCACATCACCACGGGTGATGTCGCGCTCTGGCTCGAGCACCAAAGTGACTGATTGGTTAGCTTTGGCAACTGGTAATTCTTGATCAAATAGTCGAATTTCTTTGATAGTTGCACTGTGCCCTTGCGGAGCAATAATTACTTCTTCGCCCAACTTAAAATCACCATCGGTAACAAATCCAGCGATGCCGCGATAGTTTTCATTCCGGACAATCATTTGCACGTTTAGCCGGGCAGTATTTTGAGTTTGAGTTGGCTCCCACTCGCTTAAGAAATCTAAAACACTAGGGCCTTGATACCAAGGAGTATTATCCAGCGCGCTTGAAACGTTGTCGCCTACCAAAGCGGATACCGGGATTGAAATTAGTTCGTTTATACCTAGTCGCGAAGCTGCTTCGGTTACCTGATTTTTAATGCTGTTGAACTTTTGTTGATCGTAAGCAAGCGCATCGAGTTTATTTACTGCCAGCAGAACAGTTTTAATTCCACCTAAAGCCACAACCGTGAGGTGCCTTAAGGTTTGCTCCCTAACCCCGCGGGTGGCGTCGACCAAAATCATGGCGATATCGCTGCGAGATGCGGCAACTACCATGTTTCTGGTGTACTGCTCATGACCTGGAGCATCTGCAAAAATTAATCTGCGCCCACTTGGCAAATTCATACTGCGATAAGCGACATCAATGGTGATACCTTGTTCGCGCTCAGCCTCAAGGCCGTCGGTGAGCAAACTAAAGTCAACTTCTCCCGCTTTAATGGTTGAGCCAGTGCGTCTAACAGTGCGTGCTTGTTCGATGGTGTCTTGCGGGACAGAATTTGTTTCTACTAGTAAGCGACCTATCAATGTGCTTTTTCCGTCATCGACGCTTCCGCAGGTAACTAATCGAATTAAGGGTGAACTCATTTAGAAATAACCTTCAATTTTTTTACGCTCCATGGAGTCTTCTCGATCTCCATCAATCAAGCGAGTGGCTCTCTCGCTAAGAGAAACCGCTTCTAATTCAGCAATAATCTCTTTGACACTTTTAGCTTTTGATTCACTGGCTGCAGTTAACGGGTAGCAACCCAGCGTTCTAAATCTCACTTCGCGCATTTGGGGTACTTCACTTTCACGGAGTCGATAACGGTCATCATCAACCATGATGATCTGTTCGCCCCGCATGACAGTTGGGCGTTCTTTAGCAAAGTACAAGGGAACAACTTCTATATTTTCTCTTTCGATGTAACGCCAGACGTCTAATTCGGTCCAATCGCTCATAGGGAAAACGCGCATAGTTTGTTCAGCTTTAATCTTGGTATTAAATGAGTGCCAAAGTTCTGGCCTTTGTTGACGTGGATCCCAGCGATGACCTGCTTCACGCAAGGAAAAAATTCTTTCTTTAGCTCTGGATTTTTCTTCGTCTCTTCTAGAGCCACCAATTGCGGCATCAAATCCGTGCTGATCAAGCCCTTCTCGCAAGGCAACTGTTTTCATGATTCTGGTGTATTCGGTTGAACCCAGATCAAAAGGATTGACATTGTCTTTCACGCCTTGCTGGTTTGTGGCAACTATTAACTCAACCCCTGCGGCTTTAGCGACGGCATTTCTAAAAGCGATCATTTCTTTAAACTTCCAAGTGGTATCGATATGCATTAAAGGAAAGGGAATTTTTGCTGGGTAAAAAGCTTTCTGCGCTAAGCGCAATAAAACGGAAGAATCCTTGCCAATCGAATACAGCAAAACAGGTTTTTTAAAGGCGCTGGCTGCTTCTCGAAAGATTTCTATGGCTTCGGCTTCAAGTTGATCTAACACCTGATCATGTGAAATATGAGTTTTTGACATCACTAGTTATTTTGCCTTAGCGCGGCCAGTTACTGAACCAGGCCCAAACTTCCTGCGCGCTTTTACTGCTTTGCGCCAGGCGGGGAGTGCTACCGCAAGGCGGCGGCTCATTGGCACAGTAGCTCTTGAGCGAAAAATCTCATAGTCAATTGCCTCAACCGCACCTACGATTCCGCAGTAAAGAATTCGAGCAGCTTCAATGCAAGGTTGACTTGAGGGGTGAAGTAATTCAATACCGCTTCGCGAGCGCTCCTCTAATTCCTTAACCCGAGCGATTTGAAATCGCAGAGCAGCTTTCACCTGCTGGCTTGCAATTCTCTCTTGCAGTACTTCGCGGGTTACGCCAAACTCTTTAAGCTCAGCGAGCGGTAAGTAGATTCGCCCACGATCTAAGTCCTCATTTACATCTCTAATGAAATTTGCTAATTGAAAAGCTACCCCTAAGTCCTTCGCTCTTTCATAAGCTTCATCGCTGGTTGGCTCCAAAATTGGAACCATTTGCAATCCAATTACCGCGGCTGAGCCGTAAACATATTCATATAAATCCTCGAATGTTTCATACTCTTTAACGGTTAAATCCATTTTCATTGAGTGCAAAAAGCTTTCAAAATATTCATGGGGGATTTGCCAGCGGTTAACTGTGTCGACCACAGCATTGCAGATTTTGTCATCAGAAGATCCCTTTTTGAGATCTTGAAGAAACTTATCGCCCCAGGCTCCTAGCCATTGGGCTTTTTCTTGATTGGTAAGCGTGCTGGAAAGGTCATCTACTATTTCATCTGCATAGCGGGCAAAACCGTAGAGCGCATGTACGTATGGTCTTTTGCCTGCAGGCAATAATTGGGTGGCTAAGTAATAGGTTTTGCCATGTTTCGCGTTTAATTCACGACAAGCTTCATAAGAAGCACGCAGCTTAGGATCAAAGATTTCTGCCGCGTCTAACTCGCGTTTTGACATAATCCGATTTTGCTAGCGATACGCCCGGGAACGATAAGAGGGGTCTTTACCTAAGATTCTTTCCGCAGCTAAGCGTCCGCTTACTAAAACCATTGGCACACCAACGCCCGGCTGGGTACCGCTTCCTGTGAAAACTACATTTTCACCCCAAATATTTCTGGGTCTAAACGGCCCCGTCTGAAAGAAGGTATGGGCGGCGGCAAATGGTGCGCCGCGCTCCATTCCACGTTCTTGCCAATCTAGGGGCGAAGTGGGATAAGCAACTTCAATGTTGCTAGCAAAATCACCGTATCCGCGTTCTTCGAGAGTGCGAATTATTTCTTCTTGATAAAGCGGAGTTTGCCTCTTCCAGTCGATATCTGCATCTAGATTTGGAGTTGGAAACAATACATAATAAATTTCTCGATTTTTCGGAGCTAAAGAAGGATCTGAATTAGTCGGGTTGGTAACTAAAAGCGAAGGGTCTTTCATTAGGCGCTTTCGGTCAATTAAATCAGCAAAGACTTCTTTCCAGTCTTTACCAAAATGAATATTGTGGTGGGCGATTTTTTCATATTTCTTTTTACTACCAACTAGCAAAACAAAGGCTGAAGGCGAATAGCGAAGACGATTGACGTTCCAGGAGCTTTCGCCTAAGAGATCTCGCCAAGCTACTGGTAGATCCGCATTTAAAACAAAAGCATCAGCCTCAATTCGCTCACCCGTGCTGGTAATTACCGCACTAGCACGCGAGTTTTTATGTTCAACTTTAGAAACCGTGGTGTTGTATCTAAAGGTGACACCATGTTTTTCTGCCGCTGCAGCTAGCGCGCGGGGAACGGCATGCATTCCACCTTTAGGAAAAAACACTCCAGCAACTGAATCCATATAGGCGATAACTGCATAAATGGCCAAAGCTTGATAAGGAGATAGCCCTGCATACATAGCTTGAAATGAGTAAATTCGCTCAGTTCTAAAATCTTTTAGATATTGCCGGGCTTTTGGGGCTAACTTTCTAAAACCACCTAGCGCTACTAGCTTTGCCAAATTCGGTGTTAGTAAATCTAGGGGAGTATCAATGTTTTTATCGATAAAGTCTTTCATTTCATATTTGTACAACTTAGAAACAAAATCAACATAATCCAAATAACCCTTGGCTTCATCTGGGCCAATTACTGATTCAATTTCTTGCGCCATGCGCGCAGGATCAGCATGCACATCTAGTTGCGAACCATCGTGATAGAAAGCTCGGTAAAGCGGAGCGACCGGGTGTAGTTCAAGCCAATCTTCCATCTTTTCACCGACGGCATCAAAAGCATCGCGAATCAAATCAGGCATTGTTAAAACTGTTGGCCCAGTATCAAATTTGTAACCATTAGCTTCTAGCAAGCCGTTGCGCCCGCCTGGGTGTGCTTCTTTTTCTAAAACTGTAACCTTTCGACCTTTACCGGCTAAACGCAAAGCGCAAGAAAGTCCAGCTAGGCCCGCACCAACAATTACTATTTCATCAGTTTTGCCAGATACTGTTCTGACTTTGCCTGGAATTAAATCTTCAAGTTTTAAGCTCATGCCTATAGTCTTCTGCTAGTTGCGGCAACTGCCAACTCGGCGAGGGCATTTTTTGCTTCACTTGTGACATTTGACTCAAAAAGTGCCTTGTTAGAACGCTCAAAAAGTTGTTCAATCAAAGACTCCACCTGACTATGCGCCCCGGTTTCTTCGAGTACTTCTCGCAAGGCATTTACTTCAGAGAGACTTAGCGTGGCCTTGCCAAATAGATCATCAAGCAACTTTTTCTGCGCTGAATTTGCTTCGTCGAAAGCTATTTCGATCAAAACAGTGCGCTTGCCTTCGCGCAAGTCATCCCCGGCAGGTTTGCCGGTAATTTCAGGATCACCAAAAACGCCTAGCAAGTCATCTCGCAATTGAAATGCTTCACCAAGCGGTAGGCCAAAATCACTTAGCGTTTTATTTAGAATCGGATCATCTACTGCCAACTTGCCACCTAATTGCAAAGGGCGCTCAATTGAATATTTTGCAGACTTAAACCTAATTACATTAAAGGATTCATTAACATCACCACCGCGCTTAGCTTGGTTATAAAGATCTAGGTATTGGCCTGCCATCAACTCAGTGCGCATTAAGTCGTATAAATCTTTGCCTCGCTTTAGTGCAGCAGATTCAAAACCACTAGTTAAAAGCATTTGATCAGCCCAAGAAAGCATGAGATCACCCAGCAAAACTGCTCCACCAACTCCAAATAATTCTTTGTTACCAGCAAAACTGCCTGTTTCATGCAAGTTTTCAAATCGTTTATGAATTGCTGGCTTACCTCGGCGAGTGTCGGATGCATCCATCACGTCATCATGAACCAAGGCGCATCCTTGCAAAAATTCTAGAGCGCTTGCGGCACGTAAAATCTCTTCTTCATCACTACCGCCAGAAGCTTTGTATCCCCAGTAGCAAAAAGCAGCCCTTAATCTTTTGCCGCCCGATAAAAATTCTTTTGCAAAATCAACCATTTGCCCGGCGGCAGGGGAAACGCCATCAAGAATTGGTTTTTGCTCTTGAAGAAATTCATCAATTATTTCTTGAATTTGGGGTCGAATCTTTAGGCTTTCCATTTTCGCCACCAAGCTAATGAATCAATAATAATGCTTACTAGTGCCGCAAGGGGTGTGAGAAAGATTTTTTGAAAATCAATTGGTTTGTAATTAAGCAATTGTTTAAGAGCCAAAAATCCACCGAGCTTTATTCCTACAAAGCCCAGAAGTTTAAGTGATTTAGATCTGGCAAAGATAAAAACCAAAATCGGCACCAAATAAGTAAGTGCTCTAGTGGCTAAATCTTCGAGGGG
>JALRKC010000046.1 GCA_023254955.1 Candidatus Nanopelagicales bacterium
ATTTCCTCGCTTTAGGCTTAAGACCTTATGGTGTCACAACCTTGGAACTTACACCTGGCCAAACCGGGCCTGGAAAACCTGCAAGAGTTAGTACAGTCAATTAAAAAAGCGCTCGCTGGTGAGCAACCTCTAATGCTTGCCCCTGCCGGTGGGCCGGCAAATGATACTTACCTTTCAGCATTACAAATTGAAAAAAATCCAATTTATGAAAATACGGCATTAGCAATTTGCACTAGTGGTTCTACCGGGGCACCTAAAGCGGTAGAAATCTCTCAGGGTGCCTTAATTAAAAATCATGAACTGGTTAATAAAAAATTGGCAGGCAAGGCAAATTGGGTTTTAGCTATGAATCCCGCATTTATTGGTGGTTTTAGTTTGCTAACTAGAGGTGTACTAGACGAAGGATGGACTTACGCTCTTACTGAAACAGGAAAATTCAACGCTGACACATTTGCAAAAGTATCACTAATGGCAGCAGAAAAAAACCCCACAATCAGAACATCTCTTGTCTGGGCACAATTAATGCAGTTAGTTAATTCTGACAAACTAGAAACGCTAAAAATGTATGATGCAATTTTGGTTGGCGGTTCAAACGTTGCAAGTCAAATTTTTGAAGATTTAAAACAAGCTGGGTTGAAATTAATCAGTACTTATGGAATGACTGAAACTTGTGGTGGGGTCGTTTGGGACGGATTTGCGCTAGATGAAGTTGAGATTCGAATTCTAGAAAAAGATGATTTCGGCACCGGACGAATTTCCATAAATTCGCCAACGAACGCTTCAGGTTATCGAAATTCACCCGAACTCAACCGAGAGACATTTCAAGACTCTTGGGTTAATACTCAAGATTTAGGGCAATTAAATTCCGAAGCGTTAACGGTGATTGGCCGAATTGATGATGTAGTTATTTCCGGTGGTACCAATGTTTCTACAAAAGCGATAGAGGCTGTTATTTCAACTTGTCGGGGCGTAGAAGAAGTCGCGGTACTTGCGCTTGATGATGAAGTCTGGGGCGCACTCATCACTGCGGTGGTTGTCGGCGACTTTGACAAAAAAGAAATTGAGCAAAAAGTTGTCTCTACTTTAGGCAATGCCGCTAAACCTAGAGTTATCTTTGATGCCCAAAATATGCCATTTCTAGCAAGCGGAAAAATAGATTTAGTGAAATTAAAAGAATTGGTTTTAAATGAATCAAATTAAACTTTGGACACTAGGAGCCAGGCCAAAGACATTATTCGCGGCGATTTCACCGATCATCGCAGCAACTTTTTACACTCTTTATTTAAATCAATTCGATTTTGCTCTTACCTTTTTGGCGCTAGTGGTAGCGCTAGCACTACAAGTTGGGGTTAATTATGCAAATGATTACTCCGATGGAATTCGTGGCACAGATGCCGAGCGTGTAGGCCCAATACGTTTAGTGGGGCAAAAATTAGCGAGTCCTAAGAGTGTTAAGCGTGCCGCCTTCATTAGCTTCGGTTTTGCTGCAATTGCTGGCTTGCTGATCACTGTTTTAATCAGTGAATTCTGGATTCTTTTAGTTGGACTTAGCGCGATAGTCTCCGCCTGGTTTTACACCGGGGGTAAAAGACCATATGGATATGCAGGATTTGGCGAGGTCTTTGTTTTTGTTTATTTTGGACTGGTTGCCACTATCGGCACGGTTTATATCCAAACCAAGATGATTGATATAGAAAGCTTTATCTTAGGCTCTGCGATGGGCAGTTTTGCTGTTGCCATTTTATTAGCCAATAACCTTCGCGATGTGCAAAAAGATACGTTAGTAAATAAGCGTACCCTTGCAGTTCTAATAGGGGCTAAGAAAACCAGGCTCTTGCTTTTTGTCGTTTTACTGAAGCCCTTTTTTAACCTCAGCTTTTTTATGTATTTTTTTGATGCCAGTGTTTGGCCGGCACTTTTTGCTCTACTTTGGCTAATTGGTCCCATATCGCAAGTTGCAAAAGGTGCTAGCGGTAAGGCATTAATACCAATTTTGGTTAAGACAGGCCAAGCTCAATTTTTATTTTCGATGTTATTGCTTTTTAGTTTGTTTTTTTAAATAACTTTGCGATCTTGCTAGCTGCAGCTTCACGAGTTGTATTTAGTGCGAAAAGGCTCACTATTCCTGAGACTAAAAGCGCAACAATTACTAAGGTAAATTCACGAAGCCCCAGTAAATAAAAAACCACCAAAAAAGCTACGAACACCAAAATTCTGGCCGCTGTGTACTTTAACAATTTAAACTCCTGCGTAACTGTGTAGTCCGGTGATCCAAAGATTAACCCCGAAGAAATTAAAAACAATAGAGACATATGCGGTTAATGCAATTGCTGCAGCCTTTTTACCACTCCAGCCGCGAGTTACTCGTGCATGTAAATAAGCTGCATAAATCAACCAAGTAATAAACGCCCAAGTTTCTTTAGGGTCCCATCCCCAATATCTACCCCAAGCGTTTTCTGCCCAAATTGCGCCAGCAATCACTGAGAAGGTCCAAATTGGAAACGCAAATAAGGCCGTGCGATACGCCAACTCATCTAAACGTTCAGTGGCAGGAACTCTTGAGAACTTAAATCTGCCTCTAAGTAGCACAAGAACGCTAAGAGCAAAATTAACACTAAAAGCTCCGTAAGAAATTATTGCCGCAGAAACGTGAACAACTAACCAGCCAGATCTCAAAGCTGGAACAAGTGGCCCGGCTTCGGTGTAAAGCACCGTCACCGCTAAACCTAAAAGCAACAGACTAGGTAATACTACAAATACTCCTAGATACTTTATTTCTTTTTTTAATGAAACAAATAAATATGCACCCAATATTGCCAGCGATGAAGTTATGGCAAATTCATACATGTTTCCCCAAGGAGCTCTTTGAGATGAAATGCCTCTTAAAACTACGGCTACTAGCAGGATTCCAAAAGCTAACCAGGTAAAGGCGGTGCCGATATTTTCATTTTTCCGAGCCTTATCGCTGTCGCCCAAAGCAACTGAATAGGTAATTAGCGCAAGTAACAAAATCAAAATAGTTGCGTAGACAAACAGATTGCTTAAATTACCGGCGGTCACCGCTGCTCGCTTTCTCTAATTTTTTTCACTAACCATGTCAAATCACGGCTTAACTGCTCTTCAGATTGTTTTGTTAAACCCGCTAAGCCAATTTTATTTTGTGAACTTCCAATCCCTTCAAGACGTAACCAAATTCGTCTGCGGGTGACAAAAAGTCCAAACATTAAGCCCGCCATTGCCAAAATAGAACCGATAAACGCCCAAATGCGACCTGGGTCATAGGCAATCTGAAATGAGGCAAACCTTTTGACTGAGACAAACTCGACCTGGTATCCATTTTCAAGTTCCCAGCGATCTCCAGGAGCTAACTGCGCTAAGCCAATTTGTTCGAGATTCTCTGTTTCTAAGCGATAGACATTTTGCGGAATTCCACTGTCCATGCCTAAGTCACCTGTCCAAGCCGAAAAGAAAGCCAAGGGGTTGTCTTGATCTGGAAAAATTGAAATTGGGCCTAACTCTTCATCGAGCACGCCGGTAGGCAAAAACAAACCCAAAAGTCCAATTTGCTCATTTGTGTCTGGAATTTTTACTACTCCATTTGACGTGAAGTTTGCATCTTGTGGCAAGAAAGGAACGGCTTTATCGAAAACAACTCTTCCGGTGTCATCAGTTACTTTAATTACTGGCGCATAGCCGTGACCAGTTAAAAAAGCTTTAGTTCCATCTATTACTAAAGGCTTATTCACGACAACGGTTTGTTGGTAATCCAAACCTGGCTCAGTAACCGCCAGCTCGGCAATAAATTCCCTTGGAGATCCAGTTTGATTTGGCCCTCTTTCAAACTCAACTTCAAAATCTTCTAAAACGAATGAAAAATTTGGCATTCGTTCAACTCTAAATAAACCACCAGCCCGAAAATCATCATATTGCGTGACAGTATTTGCAAATTCATCTTTTTCGATTAAAAGTATTGTGCCGCGGTAACTAAATAAGGCTCCAAAAGCAACTGCGATAGTAATAAATAAAATTGCAATATGAAAAAGCAAATTGCCACTTTCGCGCAGATAGCCTTTTTCTATGGTTAGCGAATTCCCGTCTGCACTAATTTTAGTTCGCCACCAGTTTTTTTGAGCTAATTTATCAATCTTTACTAAATCTAAGCTTGTTTCAATTGCTTGATATCCAGTTTGATTGACTAAATTTATTGGCGCTTCTTGGATTGGCTCTGTCAAATTTTTGGCGTGTATTTTAATTCTGGGTACGATGCAACCGGCAAGCGATATCATTAAGAGTATGTAAATGGCTGAGAACCAAAATGAACCATAAACTTCAAAAAGCCCAAGTTGATCATAAATTTCAAAAAGTGTTGGGTTAGCTTCTTTAAAGTCATTAACTCGAATTAGCGAAGCGCTTCTTTGCGGCAAAATTGATCCAGGAATAGCTGCCAGGCCTAATAGCAGCAGCAGCCAAAGCGCCGTAGTCATACTGGTTAATTGTCGCCAAATCCAGCGCAACCAACCGCTAAAACCCAATTTGATTTGAATGTTATTTTCTGTCATTTAAATCACCGGGGTAAACCCTGAAATCCAAACTCTTAGATTTATTGTTATTTCACTCCAAAGCCCGCTAACTAACATCACTCCGATAAAAATCATCAAGACCGCGCCAATTTGCATAAAGAGTTTTTGATACCTTCTTAATATTTGAACTGTAGTTATGGACTTTTCGTAAACAAATGCCAAAAGTAAAAATGGAATTCCTAAACCTAAGGCGTAAATAAACGAGAGTGCAGCGCCTTTTGCTGCAGTACCTTCTGAAAAAGCCATAGTTTGAACCGCGGCTAAAACAGGCCCGATACAAGGAGTCCAGCCAAAAGCAAACAAGATGCCTAAAAATGGTGCACCCCAGACTCCAGAGCGCACCGAGAAATTAAATTTAAATGACCTACTCAGCCATCCGCTTTGCAAGAGAAATCCGATTCCTAAAACTATTACTAACACTCCGAGAATTCTTTCAAGAATTTGTGCGTAACTAAAAAGTAATGATCCAAGACTGCCAAAAAATATTCCGTAAGACGTAAAAACCAAACTAAAACCTAGAATAAAGAGAAAAGTAGCAACTACTGCTCTACTCTTTTGTGGAGTGCTGTTTCCACTAACTCCAGCCAAATAAGCCAAATAACCAGGAGCCAGCGGTAAGACGCAGGGTGAAAGAAATGAGACTAAACCAGCCAAAGCAGCGAGCGCTGCGGCTAGTAAAAAATTACCGCTAAAGATTATTTCTGTCATGCTTCATCCAAGAGATTTGTGACAAAACCTCTCAATAAAGAAATATCAACCGGGCCTAAAATTCGCGCAGCGACTTTTCCTTCTTTATCCAAAACCAACGTAGTAGGGATTGCATTAGGTGATAGCGTTTCTTTGAATTCTAACAAAATGCGCCCAGACTGATCTTCAATATTTTCATACTCTATTGTGAAGCGTTCGACAAAGTTTTGGGCTGCAGCCAAACTATCTCTAGTGTTAAGACCTAAGAAAACCACACCTTGCTCTCGCAGCTCTCGGTCCAAATCTGCAAGTTCTTTAGCTTCAGCTCGACATGGTGCGCACCAAGATCCCCAAACATTTATTACAACTACTTTCCCTTTTTGCTCAGAAAGAATAAATTCTTTATTTGAAAATGTCTTCTGGGCTATCTCTGGTGCCAGCTTTCTCTC
>JALRKC010000047.1 GCA_023254955.1 Candidatus Nanopelagicales bacterium
ATTGGCGGAATTAGAGCCCTTTTAATGCAAGCTCTGCATCCTGGAACCTTGAGTGGGGTGGCCACTCATTCCCGCTATGAGCAAGACCCGCTTGGCCGCCTCGCTGGCACCACCAAGTGGTTGACTGTGACAACTTTTGGCTCACTGGGCGCAATCGATAGTGAAGCAGGTCGCGTTAACAAAATGCATAGTGTGGTCAAGGGTAAGTATCAGAATGCTCAAGGCGAAAAGGTTTCTTACCAAGCTTCAGATTTTGATCTATTACTTTGGGTGCATATTGCTTTTACCGCGTCATTTTTAAAGGCTCATCAGCTCTACTCCAAGAAACCAATTCCAGGTGGAGCTGACAGTTATGTCTCGCTATGGTCAAAATCAGTAACTCGGCTCGGATTAGAAAAATGCCCTATGACTGAGCAACAATTAAATAATGCTATTAAAAATTTTTATGATTCAAAGCAACTACTTGCTAATGAAACTACTTTAAAGGTAATTAAATTTCTTAAAAATCCTCCGCTACCAAAAGTAGCAAAAATTATTTATGCGCTGCTTTTTCAAGCAGCAGCCGCTTCGATCGAGAAAGAATACTTAGAACTTTTAAGAATTAAGGCGCTGCCACTTTGGTTTGTAAGGCCAATAACTCATTCACTTTTATGGGCAATGGCTAAAGCAATCGGATCAGAATCACCTTTAGAAACCGCCGCTAAAAATCGACTAGTAAGAATTGGCGCTTGGAGTTAAATAATTTCAGGCTGTTTGTTACCCGCCTGATCAATCGCTTTTCTAACATCTACTCGGGTTAAAAGCAATCCTCCTAATACAAAGAAGACCACTAAAAACAAAATACTGGCGCGGTAAGAGTTGGTCAGGGTAAAGGCCACTCCAAACGCCGCAGTGCCAATCCAAGCTGTGCCACGCTCTGCGATTTCATAAAACGAAAAATATTTGGCTTCTTTATCTAGCGGAATAACCTGGCTATAAAGCGAGCGGGAGAGTGCTTGAGAGCCGCCAAGCACGAAACCAATTCCAGCTCCCAGGCCATAATAGAAATAAACCGCACCTTCTGGAATGAAATAGGCAGTGAATACCAAAACAGCCCAAACAACCAGCGAGCCTAGAACAACCTTCTTTGCGCCGTATTTGCCCGCTAAACGGCCTAAAGCTAGTGCACCAAGAAAAGCAACGGTTTGAACGATCAAAATAGTAATTATTAAATCTGTATCACCCAGCGCTAATTCCACAATTGCGTAGGTACCACTTAAGGCAATGACCGTTTGAATTCCATCGTTGTAAAGTAAATACGCAATTAAAAATTTAAAAGTCTCAGGGTATTTTTTAATATCTTTATAGGTTTGATTTAGCTCTTTAAAACCAACAATTATCGCATCTTTACCCACATAACCAGTTGGTCTATTTAATCCCCTTAAACCCCGAACTGTTACCAATCCAAACATCGCCCACCAAAATCCAGCAGAAAATAAACTAATTCGAACTGCCTCTTCAGAAGTTAAGCCGAAAGATTCGTGAAGAATAAATAAAACTAGATTTGCAATCAGTAGCAAACCGCCACCGGCATAACCCATTGCCCAGCCACGACTTGAGATCGCATCTCTTTCATCTGGAGAAGCAATGTCAGGTAAGTAAGAGTTGTAAACAACTATTGCTGAACCAAATGAAACGTTTGCCAGAATAAATAAAAGTGCACCCAGAGTGAAGGCTTCCCCCTCAACAAAGTAAAGCGACATGGTTGAGATCGCTCCAAGATAAGCAAAAAATGCTAAAAACATATTTCGATTTTTTAACCGATCTGCAATCGCTCCTACTATTGGCAAAATTAAAACTTGCAGAATTACTGAAATAGAAATCGCATATGGGTAGAGTGACCCGCCACGAAAATCAAATCCAAGAAAATTAATAAAACCGTTTTCATCAGCAGCGCTATCTGCGATATTGGTTAGGTACGGGCCGAGGAAGACTGTGACAACGGTGGTAGAAAAAGCTGAGTTAGCCCAGTCATAGAGGTACCAAGAGCGGCGGATTTTTTTTAGGTTCACAAGGGTGAATTTACCCCTTCAAGGTTAAAAAAGGAGGTCTTTCAACTGGGCGTTCAACGGTTTCTGGATACCGGCCTTCTTTGTGTAATCTAGAAAGAATCGTTTGGGTAACGGTTTCTGCCATACCCTCTAAGGCTTGTAAAGATTGGTGCTTGTTGTGCCGCTCATTTAGATCTACTTCTGCCATGGCGCTAATCCCTGCCAAGCGATACACATCAATAAGCATCCCGATTTCAATCCCATAGCCCGTAACTATCGGTAGCTGCTCTAGCAAGGATCTTCTTACCGCAGCTTCACCACTTAGTGGCTGACGAAAGTCATGCAACTCTGGATAGAAAGCTTTCAGTAAAGGCCTAGCTGTCAAAGTAGAAACTCTTCCACCGCCATCTTTAACGACGGTGTCACGAGTTCTTAAATGCCGGCGGTATGTGCCTTTAACAAACGAGATTTCGGGGTATTTGAGTAAAGGACCAATAACTCCCAAAACATGTCGCTTTGCATAGTCAGCTAAGTCCCCATCTTGATAAACCACGATGTCACCGGACATAACACTTTCTGCCCGCCACATTGCATCGCCCTTACCAATGGCAGGGCCATATTCAGGCATTAGTTCATCTTGCTGATAAACCCTCGCGTTGTATTTCTTTGCTAACTCTGCTGTGCCATCTGGGCTAGCGGCATCTACCACGACTACTTCGTCGATAAACCCATCTTTTAGTAATTCATCTAAAACACTTAAGGTCTGCTCAATGGTTGCTTGACAGTTTTTCGTAAGCACACAGACAGATATTTTTGGCCTACCAGGATCGAGATAAAGGGCATCCTTAAACTCTTTTACTTTGTAATGATTAAGACCTGGCCGAGACTTCTTGAAAAGGTTTTGAAATTTAGAAAGCAAGTTCTTGAAAGCAATTGCCATCAACCTAACCTTTCTAGAGTGCTAGTTAATTGAATATAGATCTTCAATATTTAGTAGAAAAAATACTTGCTTCACCGTACTGCAAGACCGAGCCTGGTCAAGCGCTTCTACGGGTGAGAAATCCCTCGACACGCCGTTTTTCAAATGCACCAGATTTTTTTAAACTTAAGATTTACTTTGATTTCTGCCCGCTGAACTGGGAAAACGCAACATCTGCCACTTGTGTAACTTTGATAACACAAAATATTGGGGTTTGGTGATTGCGCTCCGCGTTTATATGGGCTAGAGTTCCACAACATCTAGTGGTTAAGGATTTGGAAAACCCTATAGATTGGGGTTAACCCCAAGTTTTCCACAGCCAAAACGCTAGTCGGATTAAGGCCAAAAGCTAGTTATCCACAGGCTAGAAAAACTAGCCATCCACAGCCAAAACTCGGGAAGGGAGTAGGCGATGCATTGCCCTTTTTGTCGCCATCACGACTCTCGAGTAATCGATTCCAGGACAACGGACGATGGCACAGCAATTCGCCGCCGCCGCCAGTGCCCTGAATGCGATCGTCGTTTTACCACTCAAGAAGTAGCGACCTTAAGCGTGGTTAAGCGCTCAGGGGCCGTGGAGCCTTTTAGTCGTTCCAAAGTTGTCAGCGGTTTGCGCAAGGCTTGTCAAGGACGGCCGGTCACCGATGATGACTTAGCGCTACTTGCCCAGAAGGTAGAAGAGACAGTCAGAGCATCAGGAGTAGCTGCAGTTGATTCTCACGAAGTTGGCCTTGCCACCTTGGCACCACTTCGCGAGTTAGACGAAGTTGCTTACATGCGCTTTGCCAGTGTTTATCGCGGGTTTGAATCTTTAGAAGATTTCGAATCTGAGATATCGCTCCTAAGAACCGCAAGAGATCTCGGGGATGTCGCCGCCACTCTCTCCAACAATGGTGAAGAGAGCGACGGGGGTAGCTCCAAGAGCAAACCAAAAAGTTAAAAATTAAAAACCAAAAAAGAAAAAGAGGAAATCAAGATGACCGACATCGCAAGTGGCCCAATCAAGACCGGCAAAAATCGCGCAAGTGGTTTGACGCTAAATCGTCTCTTCTCAACAGAAGGCGTTCATCCATATGACTTAGTTAAATGGGAACGTAGAGATGTCGTTCAAAATAACTGGAAGACCGGTGAAGTTGTCTTCGAGCAACAGGGTGTTGAGTATCCAGACTTCTGGTCAGTAAACGCTTCAACCATCGTTACTACTAAATACTTTCGCGGTGCTGTGGGCCACGACAATCGCGAATGGTCCTTAAAGCAGGTAATTGATCGGGTAGTTAACAAATACACCGAAGCTGGAGTTGCTGGCGGATATTTCGCAACTGAAAAAGATGGCGAAATTTTCAAAATGGAATTAACCCACATGCTTTTGCATCAAATGTTTTCTTTCAACTCACCCGTTTGGTTCAATGTTGGAACTTCAGCCCCGCAGCAAGTTAGTGCTTGCTTCATCTTGAGCGTGGATGACTCCATCGGATCAATTTTGAACTGGTTCAAAGAAGAAGGCGTGATCTTCAAAGGCGGATCAGGCGCCGGGGTAAACCTTTCTCGCATTCGCGGCAGTGAAGAACTTCTTTCTTCAGGCGGAACAGCCTCAGGCCCAGTTTCATTCATGCGCGGTGCTGATGCTTCAGCTGGAACCATCAAATCTGGTGGCGCCACTCGCAGAGCAGCCAAGATGGTTGTACTTGATATAGATCATCCAGATATCGAAGAATTCATCGAGACCAAAGCTCGTGAAGAAGACAAAATCCGTGCGCTTCGCGATGCCGGTTTTGACATGGACCTTGGTGGGAAAGACATCATCAGCGTTCAATATCAAAACGCAAACAACTCAATCAGAGTTTCAGATGAGTTCATGAGAGCTTATGAAAACGATGCTGAGTTTGCCCTAACTGCACGCGCTGATGGTCACACCGTAAAATCCGTCAACGCAAAGACACTATTTCGTCAAGCAGCAGAAGCTGCTTGGGCTTGCGCTGACCCAGGTATCCAATATGACACCACCATTAACGATTGGCATACCAGCCCAGAGACTGGTCGCATCAACGCTTCAAACCCATGCAGCGAATACATGCACCTAGATAACTCTTCTTGCAACTTAGCTTCACTAAATCTTTTGAAGTTCTTAAAAGATGATGACACTTTTGATGCCGAGACTTTTGCCAAGGCAGTTGAATTTGTAATCACCGCGATGGAAATCTCAATCTCCTTCGCAGACTTCCCAACAGAAGCAATCGGACAAACCACCAGAGACTTCCGTCAACTAGGTA
>JALRKC010000048.1 GCA_023254955.1 Candidatus Nanopelagicales bacterium
CTTCGCGAGCTGGAGTTGGAATGAAAGTGTCAACAGCATTCATCAATTCAATGATTGAGTCTGCCCACTTGGCATCGCCTTCCAAAGCTTTCAAAGCGCTGATGCGCACCACTGGGGTGTCATCGCCTGGGAATTCGTATTTATTTAGAAGATCGCGTACTTCAACTTCAACAAGTTCTAGCAAATCTTCATCGTCAACCATGTCGCACTTGTTTAGTGCTACCACGATTGCAGGAACACCTACCTGACGAGCAAGTAGCACGTGTTCTTTAGTTTGCGGCATTGGGCCGTCGGTTCCAGCTACCACCAAGATTGCACCGTCCATTTGAGCTGCACCAGTGATCATGTTCTTGATGTAGTCAGCGTGACCTGGACAGTCAACGTGTGCATAGTGTCTTGGTTCGGTTTGGTACTCGACGTGCGCGATAGAAATAGTGATACCGCGTTGACGCTCTTCTGGCGCCTTATCAATTTCTTCAAAAGGAGTAAACGGATTGATATCCGGATACTTATCGTGCAGCACCTTGCTGATCGCCGCGGTCAAGGTGGTCTTGCCGTGGTCGATGTGGCCGATGGTGCCGATATTTACGTGCGGCTTTGTCCGCTCGAATTTAGCCTTCGCCACTTTGGTCCTCCTGACCTTTCTTTTTCTTCAAGTCGAGCACTTTGCTCAACTTGAGAGTCTTTGGTTTTCTTACTCGCCGCGTACCTTGGCAACGATTTCTTTTGAAACCGCGTCAGGCACTTGGGCGTATGAATGAAACTGCATGGTGTAGCTAGCGCGACCTTGAGTCTTGGAGCGCAAGTCTCCGACGTAGCCAAACATTTCACTTAGTGGTACCAAACCACGAACGACCTTCGCTCCAGCGCGATCGTCCATAGATTGGATTTGTCCACGACGTGAATTTAAATCGCCAATTACATCGCCCATAAAGTCTTCTGGAGTTACAACTTCAACTTCCATCATGGGTTCGAGTAATACTGGATTTGCTTTGCGGGCTGCTTCTTTAAATGCCATTGAGCCGGCAATTTTGAAGGCAAGTTCTGATGAGTCAACATCATGGTAAGCACCATCAGTCAAAGTCATCTTCATATCAACCATTGGGTAGCCAGCTAACACACCAGTTTGCATAGCTTCTTGGGCGCCAGCATCAACTGAAGGAATGTACTCTCTTGGAATACGACCACCGGTGATTTTGTTTACGAATTCGTAGCCACCTTCTGGGGTTCCAATTGGTTCAAGGTCAATGATTACGCGAGCAAATTGACCGGCGCCACCAGATTGTTTCTTGTGGGTGTAATCAGTCTTTTCAACGCGCTTGGTAATAGTTTCACGATAAGCAACCTGTGGTCGACCAACGTTTGCTTCAACTTTAAATTCACGCTTCATGCGGTCAACCAAAACTTCAAGGTGAAGTTCGCCCATCCCAGCGATGATGGTTTGTCCGGTTTCTTCATTTGAGGAAACTTTGAAAGTTGGATCTTCTTCGGCAAGTCTTTGAATAGCCGTTGCCAATTTGTCTTGGTCAGCTTTGGTCTTTGGCTCGATTGCCACCGAAATAACTGGATCAGGAAAGTTCATGCTTTCAAGAACTACTGCTTTATCTGCATCACTTAATGTTTCGCCGGTGGTGGTGTCCTTTAGTCCCATAACCGCCACAATGTGACCGGCTGAAGCTTTAGAAATTTCTTCACGCTTATTTGCGTGCATTTGGTAAATCTTTCCAATTCTTTCTTTACGATCTTTTGAACTGTTTAGAACTTGGGTTCCAGCTTCTAGTGATCCTGAATAAATACGAATGTAAGTGAGTTTTCCTAAATGAGGATCACTCATAATTTTGAAAGCAAGAGCTGCAAATGGTTCGCTTGCATCGGGCTTACGTTCAATAACGGTTTCTTCATCACCTTGCTTAAAGCCTTTAATGGATCCAACATCGAGTGGATTTGGTAAGTAACGAACTACTGCATCCAACATTGGTTGCACACCCTTGTTCTTGAAAGCAGAGCCCATCAAGACTGGAACAATTTTGAAATTAATAGTTGCGCGACGAATTCCGGAATGGATTTGCTCTTCAGTTGGCTCTTTGCCTTCCAAAAACATTTCCATTAATTCATCGTCAGCTTCAGCCAAAGTTTCAATTAATTTTTCACGCTTAGCTTTGGCTTCTTCTAACATGTCGGCAGGAATATCTTGAATTTCGAATTCAATGCCTTTGCCTTCGGTATCAGTCCATACTTTTGCCTTCATGGCAATTAGGTCAACGATTCCCTTGAAGTCACCTTCAATACCGATTGGTAGTTGTAATAGCAAGACTGGAGCGTTTAGTCGCTCAACCAACATGTCGAGAGTTCTGGTGTAAACGGCACCAGTGCGATCTAGTTTGTTAATAAAAGCAATACGTGGAACTTTGTAACGATCTGCTTGACGCCAAACGGTTTCTGATTGTGGTTCAACTCCAGCTACGCCATCGAATACCGCAACTGCGCCATCGAGAACTCGAAGTGATCTTTCAACTTCTACCGTGAAATCTACGTGGCCTGGAGTATCAATGATGTTGATGGTGTGACCATCCCAAGTACAAGTAGTTGCAGCAGAAGTAATAGTGATTCCGCGCTCTTGCTCTTGTTCCATCCAGTCCATGGTTGCGGCACCTTCGTGCACTTCACCAATTTTGTAAGTAACGCCGGTGTAATAAAGAATGCGTTCGGTGGTAGTGGTTTTACCAGCGTCAATATGGGCCATGATGCCAATATTGCGAACCTTTGTTAAGTCGCTTTGTACTTCAACGGCCACGGTTATCTATTCCTCTTCTTTTTTTCTTTTACCAGCGATAGTGCGCAAAAGCCTTGTTAGCTTCTGCCATCTTGTGGGTGTCTTCACGTTTCTTAACTGCCGCTCCTAAGCCATTAGAAGCATCTAAAATTTCATTCATCAAACGCTCGGTCATTGACTTTTCTCTTCTTTGACGTGAGTAATCAACTAACCAGCGCAATGCCAAAGTTGTTGCGCGAACATTCTTGACTTCAACTGGAACTTGATATGTCGCACCGCCAACACGACGTGAGCGAACTTCTAAAGTTGGCTTTACGTTGTCTAAGGCGCGCTTTAAAGTGATTAACGGATCATTGCCAGTCTTTTCGCGAGTGCCTTCAAGTGCACCATAAACAATTGACTCTGCAGTTGACTTCTTGCCGCGTGACAAAACTTTATTTACAAGTTGTGTTACAAGTTGTGAATTAAAAACTGGGTCTGCAATTAACGGACGTTTGGTAGCCGGGCCTTTACGTGGCATTACTTCTTCTCCCTCTTTGCGCCATAGCGACTGCGAGCTTGCTTACGATCTTTCACACCTTGGGTATCAAGTGCGCCGCGAACAATTTTGTAACGCACACCTGGCAAATCTTTTACACGTCCACCACGAACTAAAACAATTGAGTGCTCTTGCAAATTATGACCAACACCTGGAATGTAAGCAGTCACTTCAATGCCCGATGACAAACGCACACGTGCAACTTTGCGCAAAGCTGAATTAGGTTTCTTTGGAGTTGTTGTATAAACACGAGTACAAACACCGCGACGTTGTGGTGAACCTTTCAACGCCGGAGTTTTACTCTTAGCCGACTTTTCGCTGCGTCCTTTACGAACCAGTTGTTGAATTGTGGGCACGCACTACTCCAATTTCTTTTTAGTTGGTTTTTTAGCGTTTTCCTTAGACCCACGCGCTCGGGCGTGTTGTCAAAGAGACGCGAAGTCCAAATTTACGCGTATACCTCAACACCGGTAACAGCGGGGGTACCTTTTCCCGCGTGTCTTATGTGTATGTTTAGCCGTGTGAAGCGGCTAATTCCCCTTATTTTATTGAGTTTTTTGATCTTTGGGTGTGCAGATGAAGAAATCTCACCAACCGTGGCCAGTCAAGACGTCTACGTGATCAATTGCCTTGAGGCCGTGAGTCAACCTAGTGAATTGGTGCTTTACTGCGCCGATGCTGGGCAGATTCTCACCAACATCACATGGAGCTCTTGGGGCGATGACACCGCCACCGGTAGTGGGCAGTCTGTGAACAACACCTGCATGCCAACCTGCGCCGAAGGTGATTTTGTAACAGTCGACGTTGATCTCACGCTCTATGACCTGATTGAAAGTGACGGAAGGCTCGTCTACAGCAAAGTTAATATGGTTTATTCAGAGCCGATTAATGGAGTTTTAGAAGAAATTTTTGAACTCCCCGTTACCGAATTTAAATAGCGCGTATTTCGCAACTTTGCAGCACAATTGACTCGTGAAAGTAATAATCGTAGGGGCTGGGTTTGGTGGCTTGGCCGTCGCAAAAATTCTCAGCAAATATCAAGGAATTTCTACGACCTTAATTGATCGACACCCCTATCAACTTTTCTCACCCTTGCTTTATCAAGTTGCAACTGGAGGGTTGCCAGAAGATGACATTGCCTATCCAGTAAGAGCAGCTATTAGTAATTTAAATTTTATAAAAAGCGAAGTCAAAAAAGTTGACCATGACAAAAATCAGATTCAACTTTCCGATAATCGAATTTTGGAATATGACCAGTTAGTTTTAGCAACCGGATCAACTGGAACCACTTTCAATATTCCAGGTGTGGCAGAACATGCGCTTCAAATGAAAACTATTCAAGAAGCTCGAGCAATAAAACACAAACTACTTAATACCTATGAAGAAGTTGCTGAGAATAGAAAACCAAAAGAATCTCTAAGGGTTGTTGTAATTGGTGGTGGGCCTACCGGAGTTGAGGTCGCTGGGGCAATTGCTGAATTACAAAGAAGTTTGACAAAAGAGTTCCCTGAGATTGCATCTTTTGCTGATGTTTCTTTGGTTGAAGCTGGCCCAAGATTGCTCCCCATGTTTAAAGAAAAGTCTTCAAAAAAAGCTAAAAAAGATCTTGAAATACTGGGCGTTAAAGTTTATCTAGATTCCATGGTTGATCGCATGTATGAAAGTGACGTTCACTTAAAAAACGGAAAAGTACTAAGTGCCGGCACCTTTATTTGG
>JALRKC010000049.1 GCA_023254955.1 Candidatus Nanopelagicales bacterium
ATCACTAGTCCAACTTTTGTAATTGCTCGTTTGCATAAAAGTTTGCAAGATGGACCAGATCTATTGCATGTAGATGCCTATCGCTTAAATTCATTGGCAGAAATTCAAGATTTAGACTTAGTAAGCGATCTCTCACATGCTGTAGTAATCGTGGAGTGGCCTAGAGAAATGGTCAATGACTTATCTGAAAACCCAATAAAGGTCGAAATAATCCAAGATCCAAATGAAGAAGACTTCCGCACCATAAATATTTGGGCAGGTCAAGCAATAGAAGAATTTTTGAAATCATGAGCGATAAGACTTTCCTAGCAATCGATACTTCTACTGCTCAAATTTCAGTTGCCATTATGAAAGAGAGTCAAGTTTTAAGCGAAGTTAAGCAAATTGATGCCTTGCGCCATGCTGAGCTTGCAAGTCAACTAGTTCAAGATTGCTTAAAGAGCGCAAATTTAAAGCCAGAGAAAATCGACGTTTACCTTTGCGGGATTGGCCCAGGCCCCTTTACTGGTTTAAGGGTAGGGGTAATGACTGCAAAAATTTTTGCTCAAGTTTTCGATAAACCGGTTTACGGCATTTGCTCTCATGACGCAATTGCGATTGCCCAAGATTTTGGAGATACTTTTACAGTAATTACTGATGCTAGGCGTAAAGAAGTTTATGCCACGGAGTATTTAAAAAATCAAAGAATAAATACCCCTCTGGTAGTAAAACGAGAAGCGATAATTTCAAGAAATTTGGTAGAAAATGAATTTCCTTTAGCCAAGAATTTAATTAGCCAAGCTCAATTTGCCCTAAGTCAAGGTCAAGAATTAACTGTGAGCGATTTTGTATTAGATGAGGCAGCAAACGACGGCTCAAGAGTGAAACTGCCTAATGACATTTTGTTACCGGCAATACCGCTCTACTTAAGAGTTCCTGATGCAAAGCCCAAGCCATGAGTGAATTAAAAGAGTTTCGCTATTGGCATATACCCCAAGCACACCAGATTGAATTAACAGTGTTTCCTGAAACTGCTTGGAGTGAGGCAACTTTTTGGAGTGAGTTAGCCGCCGATAATCGTTATTACCTTTGTTTTGAAGAAAACGAAGAGTTAATCGGCTATGGCGGCATCGCCTTAAATGGCGCAGAAGCTGATTTACAAACTTTAGTAATAAAGCCAGAGTTTCAAAAAAGAGGTTTGGCAAGTGAGCTACTAACAAAATTATTAGATAAAGCTAAAGAAGGCGGCGCAAAAAGAGTATTTCTAGAAGTGGTATTTGATAACGATCCAGCCATTGCGCTTTATAAAAAATTTAATTTTGAGCAAATAGCCCTTCGTCAAAAGTATTACCCAAACGGTAAGGCGGCCGTAATCATGCAGTTAGATTGGCGGGGATTATGAGCGAGCCAATTGTGTTAGGTATAGAAACTTCGTGTGATGAAACCGGCGTTGGCTTAGTGCAAGGGCACAAGTTATTAGGCGACGCTTTAGCTTCGAGTATTTCAGAGCATGCTCGCTTTGGTGGTGTAGTTCCTGAAGTTGCTTCACGCGCTCATGTTGAAGCAATGTTGCCCACGATTAACTCAGCTCTAAATAAAGCAGACTTAAAACTCAGAGATGTTGACGCACTCGCGGTAACCAGCGGGCCTGGCTTAGCTGGAGCATTAGTTGTTGGGGTGGCTGCGGCTAAAGCTTTGGCAGTTGCTTTAGATAAACCGATATATGGGGTGAACCACCTTTCAGCTCATGTTGCGGTAGATCAATTGCAAAACGGGCCTTTGCCTGAAGGAGTATTAGCGCTATTAGTTTCAGGCGGGCACTCATCAATTTTGAAGGTAAATAAATTAACTAAACCAATTCAATCTTTAGGCAGTACTTTGGACGATGCTGCTGGTGAAGCTTTTGACAAAGTGGCAAGGCTTTTAGGTTTACCGTTCCCCGGTGGCCCTTGGATAGATAAAGCTGCAAAAAAAGGAAACCCAGAAGCAATCAAATTCCCGCAAGGTTTAACTGCACCTGAAGATCAAAAAGAGCACGCTTATGACTTTTCTTTCTCTGGAGTTAAAACTGCAGTTTTAAGATGGATTGAAAATTATCAATTAACCAGTCAAAATTTGCCAGTTAACGATATTGCCGCCAGCTTTCAAAAATCAGTAGTAGAGGTGTTGGTTAAAAAAACCTTAAAAGCCGCTAAAGATTTTGGTATTGAAACTGTGGTAATTGGCGGGGGAGTTGCTGCTAATAGCGCCTTAAGAGAACTTGCAGAAGCAGAGGCTAATAAACAAAAAATCAGAGTTAGAATTCCGCGCCCTGAGCTTTGCACTGACAACGGAGCCATGGTGGCAGCTTTAGGCGCTGAATTTGTAAAAGTCAACGAAACTCCTAGCAATTTAACTTTTGCAATTGATCCAAGCCAAGAAATTGAATTAACTAAAGTTTAAACTGGGCTAACTACAGACAATTCAAGCTCTTTCGCTGCCCGGATCATCTGCTTATCATAAGTAACAAATCCATCAATTAATTCAGCTATTCCCAGAGCAGTTGAAAGATGAATTGAATCTAGTGATTTTAAATAAGGAATTTCAACCAGCTTTTTTGTTCTTTCGATTACTTTTTTATTTATCTCAAAAAATGAAATAAAATCAAATACTTTATTAGCAACTTCAATACTTTTTTTATCTAGGCGAGCACATACTCTATAAACTTCTATTTTTGTTAAATCTGACGAAACTAGATTTTGCTTTAAAAACTCTCTTAGAGTTTTTGATTCTTTCTCTTCAAAAATTAATTTAACTACCGCACTGCTATCAAGATAATACAAACTACCTCTCCTCATTTCTTAGTTCCATTAAGACTTGAGAAGCAGTCTTAGATTTGCCTTTTAGCTTTATCGGCTCTGGTAGTTGGTCAATTGAATTAACTGGGGGAGTTAGCACTCCTAGCTCATAGAGCTTGTCTAGCAAATTAGTCTCAATTGGAGACATAGTTGCTACGGGCTTGCCCCATTCGGTGATAGTGACGATCTCACCGTCTTTTACTTCATCCAAAATTTTGGAAGCGTTTTGTCTAAGCTCCCGCACCCCATAAGTTTTCATGGCCAAAAGTGTAGCATTTTTAATTAAATGTGCTACATTTTTCAAATTCCTTTAAATCATGACACTTTTGGTCATTAATTGGCACTCAACTTGACAGAGTGCTAACCGTTTTCTAAATTAGGACTTGGCGAAATTGCCAATACTGACGGGACGTCCCCGCCAGTTTTCCCAAAGCCCATGAAGGGGAGTTAAGCGTGGCTGTAAATATCAAGCCCCTAGAAGATCGCATCTTGGTTGAAGTATTAGATGCCGAAACCACTACTGCATCAGGTCTAGTTATTCCTGATACCGCCAAAGAGAAGCCACAAGAAGGCAAAGTTTTGGCAGTAGGCCCAGGAAGATTCAATGAAGACGGAGATGCCCGCCTTCCACTAGATATCAATGTTGGTGACACTGTTGTTTTCTCAAAGTACGGTGGAACCGAACTCAACTACGACGGCAAAGATTACTTATTGCTATCTAGCCGTGACGTATTAGCAGTAATCACTAAGTAAAAAAATTCAACTGGTCTGGTTTGTTAATTACAAACCAGACCACTAAACCTCAACATAGATAGGTAAACAAAATGCCAAAAATTCTTGATTTTAATCAAGAGGCTCGCCACAAGCTAGAGCGTGGTGTAGATGCGCTAGCAAATACCGTGCGCGTGACTTTAGGGCCAAAAGGTCGCAACGTTGTGCTTGATAAAAAATGGGGAGCCCCCACAATCACTAACGATGGAGTCACCATCGCTAAAGAGATTGAACTAGAAGATTCATTTGAAAACCTTGGCGCGCAACTAGTAAAAGAAGTTGCCACCAAAACTAACGACAACGCTGGTGATGGCACCACAACTGCCACCGTGCTCGCTCAAGCCATGGTCCACGAAGGCCTCAAGTATGTAGCTGCCGGTGGAAACCCAATGGGAATCAAGCGCGGTATCGAAGCTGCGGTAAGTGCTGTAACTGAAGAGTTAAAAAAGCAAGCTAACCCAATTAGCGATAAAGCTGGTATTGCTCAAGTTGCCACCATTAGTGCCCAAGATGAAGATCTTGGAAATTTGCTTGCTGACGCTTTTGACAAAGTTGGTCGCGATGGCGTGATCACTGTTGAAGAGTCTTCAACTATGGATGTTGAACTTGAATACACCGAGGGTATGCAATTTGATAAAGGATTTATCTCTCCTTATTTCGTAACTGATGCTGAAAGAATGGAAGCAGTCCTAGAAGATCCTTACATCTTGCTAGTTCAAAATAAGATTGCCGCGATTTCAGAACTTTTGCCAATAATGGAAAAGGTTGTGCAAGCCGGAAAGCCTTTGGTGCTAATTGCTGAAGATGTTGAAGGCGAAGCCTTGAGCACCATGGTGGTTAATAAAATCCGTGGAACTTTCAACTCGGTATCGATCAAAGCTCCAGCTTTTGGCGACCGTCGTAAAGCGATTTTGGAAGATCTTGCAATCTTGACCGCTGGCCAAGTTGTTACTCCAGATATGGGTATGAAGCTTGACCAAGTTGGACTCGAAGTCTTGGGATCAGCTCACAGAGTTGTTGTAACTAAAGACAACACCACCATCGTGGGCGGTAAGGGCGATAAGAAGTTAGTAGAAGATCGCATCGCCACCTTGCGCCGTGAGATTGAAGCAACTGATTCCTCATGGGATAAAGAGAAGTTGCAAGAGCGCGTAGCCAAGCTTTCTGGTGGAGTTGCAGTGATCAAGGTTGGTGCTGCCACGGAAGTTGAGCTAAAAGAAAAGAAGTTCCGCGTAGAAGATGCAATCGCCGCCACCCGCGCTGCCATTGAAGAAGGCATCGTTACTGGTGGTGGAACCGCATTAGTTCAAGCTGCCAAGGTCTTAGATAAGAAGTTAAGCCTTGAAGGTGACGAAGCTAAGGGTGTAG
>JALRKC010000004.1 GCA_023254955.1 Candidatus Nanopelagicales bacterium
TATGAAGTAATTGTTGGGCTGCAGGTTTTAGGTGAATTAAAAAATAGTATTGCTAGTTCTGTTGAAAAAATTGCAGTAATTTACCCGAAAGATTTAGCTAATCAAGTGCGCTCTGTTTTGGAGCTGCTAATGGATTTTCCGGTTGTAGTGGTGCCGATTGAAGTAGAGAACGCAGAAGCTGCCAAAACTTATCAAAGTGCACAGCATTGCTGGGAGGTATTAGGTGAACATCAATTCACTCGTAGCGATTTAATTATTGGGTTTGGTGGAGGTGCCACTACTGATTTAGCTGGCTTTATTGCCGCAACCTGGCTAAGAGGAATTTCAGCAATTTTGATCCCAACTTCTTTATTGGCAATGGTTGATGCGGCAGTTGGTGGCAAGACTGGAATCAATACGGAAAGTGGAAAAAATCTTGTTGGGGTTTTCTCTTCGCCAAAGTTAGTAATTTGCGATCTTGAATTTTTAACAAGCCTGCCAAAACCTGATCTTGCAGCGGGGCTCGCTGAGGTAATTAAGTGTGGATTTATCCAAGATCAATCAATTTTAGAAATTTTTGAAAATGAATTTGATCTAAACAAAGCTTTAGATCTTGAAATTTTGCAAACACTGATCGTGAAGGCAATTTCTACTAAGGCGCAAGTTGTTAGTTCTGACTTTAAAGAAACCAGTAATTCAAATCTTGGGCGAGAAATTCTAAATTACGGTCACACATTGGGTCATGCAATTGAGAAATTAGAAAACTACACCTGGCGTCATGGGGACGCGATTGCTGTAGGAATGGTATTTGCCGCTGAGCTATCTCACGAAGCGGGAATTCTTTCGACAGCTGAGGTTGAAAAGCATCGCAACTTGTTAAGTAAATTGAATTTACCCACTACTTACCAGGGTCATGACTTAGCTGAAGTGCTTTCAGTTATGTCGATAGACAAAAAAGCTCGCGGTAAGAAACTGCGCTTTGTGGTGCTAGAAAAAATAGGTCGTCCAACTAGACTCGAGGCCCCTAGTGAAGAATTATTAGACCGAGCATGGCAAAAGGTGAGTAAATAATGAAACTGCACATTCTCAATGGACCAAATCTTGGAAGATTAGGCAAACGGCAACCCGAGATTTACGGGAGCATGACTTTTGCCGAATTAGAGGTCGCATGTCTCGAAGCAGCAAAAGAACTGGGATTTGAGCCGCAGGTAAAGCAAACTGACGATGAGGCAACACTAATTAAGTGGTTGCATGAAGCTGCCGATGAATCTATTCCGGTAATTATGAATCCAGCAGCATTTACTCATTACAGTTATGCGGTTCGTGATGCTGCCGCGCAGTTAACCGCACCTTTGATTGAAGTGCACCTTTCTAATCCAGCAGCGCGTGAAGAGTTTCGCCACAATTCGGTAACAGCAGGGGTTTCAAGTGGCGTGATTGCTGGTTTTGGCCTCAAGAGTTACTTGATGGCAATTAGCGCGATGCGTGATCTCGTAGCTAATGACAAAAGCTAGGCGCGAAGCGTTACGGGCTCAGCTTGCTGGCGATTGGGCTTATTTTACTGATTATGAGAGCATTTTTTATTTAAGCAATTTTTCAGGCAGTAATGCAGTGTTAGTTATCGGCGACAGTGAAGAATCAGATTTATTAATTACCGATGCCCGTTATCAAGAACGCGTCAAATCAATTGAAAATGAAATCAAAGTGATTATCGCTCATGATTTCAAGGCAATTCTAAAAGAGCAAATTCCCACATTGGTGCAGCTACGAATTGACGGCAAGCGCGTTTCTGCCTATCAGGCGAGTGAGCTAGTCTCGGCTTTGCCAGATCGAGAAATTATCTCTTCAGTCGATCTTTTGCTGAATTTACGCATCAAAAAAGACGAAGCAGAGATTGCACAGCTTAAAAAAGCTTGTGAGATCACCAGTCAAAGTCTTTGGTACTTGATAAATGATTTACGCCCAGGTATGACTGAAAAACAGATTGCAAAAAAGTTTTGGCAAAATGCGCTAGATCGAGGGGCAGATGCCTTGGCGTTTGACACCATCGTGGCCTCAGGGGAAAATTCAGCAAGCCCGCACCATGAACCGATGGGTCGCGTTTTACAAAAAGGTGATCTAGTAACGATTGATTGCGGAGTTAGTTTTAATGGTTATCAATCAGATATGACCCGGACTGTGTTTATTGGTAAGACCGAAGCTTGGCAAGTTGAGATATATCAATCCGTAATGCAAGCCCAGGCTGAGGCAATTGCCAAAGCGCAAATTGGCGTTACTGCCCAAGAAGTGGACGCGACTGCGCGAGAAGTAATTACCAATGCAGGCTTTGGCGATTACTTCGTGCACGGTACTGGTCACGGTGTAGGGATAGAAGTTCACGAAGCTCCCTTTATAACTTCTGGTAATCAAACTGACTTGAGAGAAAATTTTTGCTTTACCGTAGAGCCAGGCATCTATTTACCTGGACGCGGGGGAGTAAGAATTGAAGATACTTGTATTCTCACCAAGGGCGGTCTAGAAATTTTAACCAAGGGGTCGCACGAGATGATTTGCGTAGGGTAAAGAGTAAAGGGACTTATGGCAACCACTAACGATTTGAAGACCGGATTAGTACTGAATCTAGACGGGCAATTATGGACCGTAGTTGATTTTCAGCATGTTAAGCCAGGCAAGGGTGGTGCCTTTGTAAGAACAAAATTAAAAAACGTACTCAGCGGAAAAGTAGTCGATAAAACATTTAACGCTGGAGTTAAAGTCGAAACCGCAAGCGTTGACAAGCGTGATATGCAATTTTCTTATCGTGACGGCGATGATTGGGTATTTATGGATACCGGCAATTATGAGCTACTAACCATTTCTAACAACGTAGTTGGCGAGGCCGGTGGTTATTTATTAGAAAATCAAGAAGTGATGGTGGCAATTCACGAAGGTAATCCACTTTATCTAGAACTACCCGCGAGCGTTGCTTTGAAAATTACTTATACCGAGCCCGGTTTGCAAGGTGATCGCTCGAGTGGTGGAACAAAAAAGGCCACTGTTGAAACTGGAATTGAAGTTGATGTTCCACTTTTCATCGAACAAGATGAAGTGATAAAGGTTGATACTCGCGATGGTTCGTATTTAGGACGCGCCTAAAAAAAATGAAAGCTCGCACTAAGGCTCGAAAGCGAGCACTAGATATTCTATTTGAAGCAGACCTAAAGGGAATTTCTGTAGAGCAAGCCTGGAGTGAAGCAGACCAGACTGATGAATTTGTAAAGTTTCTAGTTACGGGGGTGGCAAGCAAACAAGCCGAAATCGATCAGATGATTTCTACTGCTTCTAGTAGTTGGTCTATAGAGCGAATGCCGGCAGTTGACCGAAACTTATTGAGACTGGCAATTTTTGAACTAAAGAATTCAACAGAAACCCCAAAAGCGGTTGTAATTAGTGAAGCAATTGAATTAGCGAACACCTTAAGCACAGATGATTCTGCAAATTTCATTAATGGAATTTTGGCAAATATTTGAGGGTGTGCCCCGAGTGAGAGTCGAACTCACACTGGTACGAGTTTGAGTCGTATGCCTCTGCCAGTTGGGCTATCGGGGCCCAAGGGTTAACTTTACGATAGGCGTAATGAATAGACCAATTCGGATTGTAGTGGCCGAAGACGAATCAATTATTCGCCTAGACCTTACCGAGGCGCTCTCGGAATTAGGGTTTGAAGTTGTTGCTAGCGTCAGTGACGGCGATAAAGCAATTGCCGCAGTTAAAGAGTTTTTACCGGATTTGGCAATTTTGGATGTCAAGATGCCAGTGCTGGACGGATTAAGCGCTGCAGCAGAAATTTTGCAAGAAAAACTTTGCGCGGTAATTATCTTAACTGCCTTTAGTCAAATTGAATTAGTAGAAAAAGCTAATGAAGCTGGTGTTATGGCTTACCTAACGAAGCCTTATCGTGCCTCTGATCTAGGCCCTACTATTCAAATAGCTAGCAGTCGCTTTGCTCAGATGAAATTACTTCAAGACGAAAATAGCGAACTTAGCGAGCAACTTCGTGCTCGTAAACTTATTGAGCAAGCCAAGGCAATTTTGATGAAGCAACTTGGGTTAAGTGAACCGGCTGCTTTTTCTTGGATTCAGAAAACTGCTATGGATAAGCGTAAAAAAATGACAGAGGTAGCCGAGCTGGTTATTGCTGAAATTAAGAATTAATCAACTTTGCCAAATAATCGATCTCCAGCATCACCTAATCCGGGAACGATGTAACCAACCTCATTTAGTTTTTCATCAATGCCAGCAATAACTAATGTGAAATCTAAGTCATTGGATAACTCTGATTTCAATTTAGCTAATCCTTCAGGTGCAGCTAGCAAGCAGATCGCAGTGATCTTTTTAGCACCTTTATTTTTTAAATTCTCTGCAGCGGTGATTAAGGTGCCCCCGGTAGCCAGCATCGGGTCTAAAACAAAGACATGGCGCGATCTTAGGTTTTCGGGCATGCGTTCTGCATAGGTTGAAATTTCAAGCGTCTGTTCATTTCTAACCGCACCTAAAAAGCCGACTTCGGCTTGCGGCATGATTTTTAACATTCCTTCCAGCATGCCTAAACCGGCTCGCAAAATTGGCAAGATCATTGGAACTGGTTCGGCAAACTTCACTCCAGTAGTTTTTGCTACGGGTGTTTTAACCGCAACGCTTTCCACCGCGAGTTCACGCGTTGCTTCATAAGCTAAAAGGCTAACTAACTCTTCGGTCAATTTTCTGAACCGATGAGAGGGGGTAGTTTCATCACGAAGCTCTGTCAGCTTGGCATGAATTAATGGATGATTAATTTCAACAGTTTTCATTTGCTGCCTTTCTACTCAAAGCCAAACCGTTGCTAGAGATAAGAAGATTGGTGCTAACAATAGCGCTGGCAACAAATCACCTACTGGAATCTGCCTGAGTCTTAATAGGCGAATTCCTACACCAATCAACAACAAACCACCAACGGCATTAAGTAAAGCAATTGCGGCTAATGAAAGCACTTCTCCTAAGAAAAAACCTATGACCGTAAAAACACCTTGATAAATTCCAACCACGATTGCCGAGAAAGCTACACCCCAGCCAAGTGAGGCAGCAAAAGCGATTGAGGCAAAAAAATCTAGCGTTGATTTAAGAACTAGCTGATCAATTCCTCTTCCTAAGCCATCGCTAATTGCTCCGAGAATTGCTAAAGGACCAACCGCAAAAACCAATGAGGCAGAAACAAAACCTTCCACAAATTTTTTTGAAGATTCACCTTCATTTGCAAATCGCTGTTTCAACTTTTCACCAAGATTTTCGATCCGAGTTTCGAGTTGTAGGTAATTACCAATAAGTCCACCGGTAACCAGTGCCGCCAGAAGAATTAAGACCGGAACTCCCGAGGGGAGGCTTTGCGTCAAATTTGGATCCGCAATAGCAACTGCGCTAAAGGCCCCGATTAGCAAAGTCACGAGCCCTAGGGCGTCGGTTACGATATCGCGCGCGGATTGCGCAATTCGATTGCCGACTAACACACCAATCGTGGCACCAATTGAAATGGCCAAAATATTTATTAGGGTGCCTAACCCAATCAATTAACAGCCTTTTCTTTGAAAAATACTGTTAGTTTTGCGCTGGCGACAAGTTTTTGATTTTCATCATGGATGTTAATTAGATAGGTTCCCAGAGTTTTCCCAAGGTGTAATGCGTCGGCGCTCGCTAACACCTCACCTGAAGTTGCTGGTCGATGATGGGTGATTTGTAAATCAATGCCTACGGCTACTTGTTTTGGATAGGCATAAACATTTGCCGCAATTGATCCCAAAGTTTCAGCTAAAACCGCACTGGCGCCGCCATTTAATAATCCAAGCGGTTGGCGATTTCCCTTGACTGGCATCTTCGCTTCACTATGTTGTGCAGAAACCTTAAGCAACTGGATTCCCATTCGCTCGGCAAGTTCACCTAACCCATAAGCATTTAGTGCATTTTTTAAATCTTCAGCACTCAATTGATCCATTTTAATATCGGCACGAGAGAGGCTCACTGATTCTTCTTTTTCCACTCTCAAAGCCTAGGATCAGGTATATGTCAACTAAGACCGCACCGCCCAAATTATTGCTAGTTGATGGAAACTCTCTGGCCTATAGAGCTTTTTACGCCTTGCCGGTGGAAAGTTTCACCACGAGTGCAGGTCAAAGCACCAATGCCGTTTATGGCTTTTGCACCATGTTCTTAAATGCACTCAACAATGAAAGCCCCACTCATTTGGCTGTAGCTTTTGATGTTTCTCGCCAGACTTTTAGAAGTGAGCGCTATCCGCTCTATAAGGCAAATCGTGCTAAATCACCAGAGGAATTCGTCTCACAACTTGGTTTGATTGAGAAGTTCTTAGAGTCCTTCAAAGTAAAAAGCGTTAAAAAAGAAGGATTTGAAGCCGATGATTTGATTGCAACGCTAGCTAAAAAAGGTGCCGAGGCAGGATTTGAAGTATTGATTCTTACTGGAGATCGAGATTCCTACCAATTAGCTAGCGACAAGATAACTGTGCTTTATGCGCTCAAGGGCGTAAGTGAAATAGCCAGAATGACCCCTAAAGCAATTGAAGACAAATATGGATTAACCCCAGCTCAGTATCCAGATTTTGCTGCGCTTAGAGGTGACGCCTCTGACAATCTGCCATCGGTACCTGGAGTGGGTGAAAAAACAGCCCTTAAGTGGATCAGCGAATACAAAAATCTAGAAAATTTGTTAGCAAACGCTAAAAATATTTCAGGGAAAGTTGGCGAATCGTTAAGAGAGAACTTACAACAAGTCAGGTTGAATCGAGAATTAACACAATTAATTACCGATGTTGCGATAGATACAGAACTCGCTAACTATGAACTTGCTGAGCCAGAAAGCAATAAGGTGCTCCAGGTATTCACCGAATTAGAATTTAATAGCCTAAAAAATCGATTTAAGTCACTATTTCTAAAAGAGACAAAAGCAACTCAAGATGTCAAATTTGAGATATTCACAAAAGAAAACGCCATAAAGTGGCTTAAGAGCACTAAAGGTGAGACCGTTAGTTTCCTAGTCAATTTTCACGACGGTAAACCACACACCATGGCGATTGCTGGGGCAAAGCCAAAAATCATTGAGCTTGATACGGTTTTAGACGAATTTATAGTCTGGTGTGAAAATTCACAGGTAAAGAAACAAATTCACAATTTAAAGCCCTTAACTAAATGGTTAATTTCAAATAATTCTCAATTAGTCGGCTTGCAAATCGATACTCATTTAGCTGGTTACTTACTAAATCCAGGTAGCAGAAACTTAGATCTTGAAGAATTAAGTTTGGAATATTTAAACTTAAATTTAGCCTCATCAATCCAAGCCCCAGCTGAACTATTTGAAGATTTAGCGTTAAATCAAAGTCAATTAGTTTCAAAAGCGATCGCCGTCGAAAAACTAAGCACATTTTTAATTGAGAAAATTGCTGAAATAGAAAACACCAAATTACTTACCGAATTAGAACTGCCCTTGGCAATGTTGCTTTGCGAAATGGAGCATTGCGGGGTCGCGATGGATTTGCCCTACTTGAAAAAACTTGAAGCAGAATTTGATAAGGAAGCAAGTAGCGCAACGACAGCTGCTCACAAATTGGCTGGTCGGGAGTTTAACCTTGCTTCACCAAAGCAGTTACAAGAAATTTTATTTCAAGAGCGTAATTTGCCAAAAACTAAGAAAACCAAAACTGGATTTACTACTGACGCTGATGCCTTAAATTGGCTTTTTGAAAATACACAAGATCCCTTGCTCGAGCAGATTCTCACCTTTAGAGAATTCATAAAGTTAAAGCAAATTGTTTCAGGGCTTATTCCGTTACTTGATATTCATTCGCGAATTCATACCACGCTAAATCAAACAGTCACCGCCACCGGAAGACTTTCTTCGCAAGATCCAAACTTGCAAAATATTCCAATCCGCACTGAGCATGGCAAGAAGATTCGAAAGGCCTTCATCGCTGGAAAAGATTGGGAAACTTTAGTTACCGCTGATTACTCGCAGATAGAGATGCGGATTATGGCGCATTTGTCAGATGATGAAAATCTAATTGCTGCCTTCAACTCGGGCGAAGATTTGCACACAACAGTTGGTGCTTTGGTTTTTGGAGTTAAACCCAATGAAGTTGATGAAGACTTACGCAGACAAGTTAAAGCAATTTCATACGGAATTGCCTATGGTTTAAGTAGCTATGGGTTAAGCCAAACATTGGGAATTGGTGTTAGCGAAGCCAGCGAATTGATGGAAACTTATTATCAGCGATTTGGAAAAGTAAGAGACTACCTAGCTGAAGTTGTTAAAGATGCTAAAAAAAATGGCTACACTCAAACTCTGTTGGGTAGAAGGCGCTACTTGCCAGATTTGAATAGTACAAATCGTCAACTACAGCAAATGGCAGAGCGCATGGCGCTCAATGCGCCTATTCAAGGTTCTGCTGCTGATCTAATTAAGTTAGCGATGTTGCGAGTAAAGGCAGATTTTGAAAAAAGTCAGCTGCGGTCGCGATTAATTTTGCAAGTACACGATGAGCTGATCATTGAGGTAGCCCCGGGGGAGCGCGAAATCGTTGAAAAGATTTTGCCCGCAGCCATGGGTGAGGCTTATAACTTAAAAGTACCGCTAGCGGTGTCTGTGGGGCAAGGCAATTCTTGGGCCGAGGCCGCGCATTGACCCATATATAGAACAAGTACGCTTGGGTAGTTGAGTTGCAAATGCGTCATCCGACAGGGCGTGGTGGTGCGGATCGCTAAGAGATCAAGTTTGAAATTCAATTAACTACTAGAAAAGCGCAGTTTCTAACTGCTTGAAAGATAATCTAAATAATGTCAGTTTCTTCATCTACAAGTCCGCAAGTTGCAATTAACGATATTGGCTCCAACGAAGAGTTACTAGCGGCAATCGATAAAACCATAAAATATTTTAATGACGGAGACCTCGTTGAAGGTGTCGTTGTAAAAGTTGATCGTGACGAAGTCTTGTTAGACATCGGATACAAAACCGAGGGTGTTATACCTTCAAGAGAATTAACTATTCGCCACGATGTCGATCCCAGCGAAGTAATTAACGTTGGCGACACTGTAGAAGCCTTAGTACTTCAAAAAGAAGATAAAGAAGGCCGCCTAATTCTTTCTAAGAAGCGTGCTCAATACGAACGCGCCTGGGGCAGTATTGAAAAAATTAAGAATGAAGATGGTGTTGTTAAAGGCAACGTTATCGAGGTAGTCAAGGGTGGATTAATCGTCGACATTGGATTGAGAGGCTTTTTGCCTGCATCGTTAGTAGAGATGCGACGAGTTCGTGATTTATCTCCTTACATGGGTCAAGAAATCGAAGCAAAAATTATCGAACTTGATAAGAACCGAAATAACGTGGTGCTGTCTAGAAGAGCTTGGTTAGAACAGTCGCAATCTGCTAGCCGCTCAACTTTCTTAAATCAACTTCAAAAGGGTCAAATTCGCTCTGGTCACATCTCAAGCATCGTTAACTTTGGTGCCTTTGTAGATCTTGGTGGCGTTGATGGCTTGGTTCACGTTTCCGAACTCTCTTGGAAGCATATCGAGCATCCATCAGAAGTTGTTGAAGTTGGAATGCCAGTAACTGTTGAAGTTCTTGAAGTTGACATGGAACGTGAGCGGGTATCTCTCTCACTGAAGTCAACTCAAGAAGATCCTTGGCAGCAATTTGCCCGTGAACACAAAATCAACGCAGTGGTTCCAGGAACTGTTACCAAGTTAGTTCCTTTTGGCGCCTTCATTCGTGTTGCTGATGGAATTGAAGGCTTAGTTCACATCTCTGAATTGAGCAAAACTCACGTTGAAATTCCAGAACAAGTAGTTCAGGTAGGTCAAGAAATAAGTGTAAAAGTGATTGACATTGATCTTGATCGTCGTCGAGTCTCTTTGTCTGTGCGTCAAGCAGACGATTCAGCCGATGCCACTGCTGCTTTTGATCCTTATCAATATGGAATGACGCCGGTTTACGATGAAGCCGGTAAATATATTGGTCCAGAAGGATTTGATCCATCCACCGGTGAATGGAAAGCTGGATTTGAAGATCAAAAAGAAGAGTGGCAAAAACAATACTCAGAAGCCTTAGCCAAATGGCAAGGTGAACAAAATTCAGAGTCAGGTACTTTGGCGCAAAATAGTAAATTAGCTGAATTAAAAGACAAACTAGACCAAAACTCTTAAGAGTTATGAGTTAGCTTTGCGTATTGGCTTAACAGGCGGAATCGGTGCAGGAAAAAGCACCGTTTCCGCTTGTTTTGCAAAAAGAGGCGCCAAGATAATTTCTTCAGACAAAATTGCGCAAGAAATCTTGGATAGACCCCAGGTGCAAATAAAATTGGTCGAACTCTTCGGTGAAGAAGCAGTGAACTCAGGTAAAACCGATCGAAAAGTATTGAGCGAGCAAGTTTTTCTCGAACCAGAATTAAGGTTAAAACTTGAAGCGATTGTCCATCCACTGGTGAGGGCAGAAGTAATCAAAGAGTTTGCCGCCGTTCAACCAGGGGAAGTGGCAATAAATGAAGTCCCGCTACTTTTTGAAGTGGGCTTAGAAAAGAATTACGACTTAGTTATAAGTGTGGTTGCCGATCAAGAAACTAGAATCCAGCGCGCCATGCAGCGGGGAATGTCGCGAGCAGATGTGGTGGCCAGGCTCAGCGTTCAGGTTTTAGATGAAGAAAGAATCAAAAAAAGCGATTTAATCATTGAAAACAACCGCACTTTAAGTGAATTAGAAAAACAGGTCGACTCGGCCTGGCAACAGATACTAAGTTTGGTGAAGTCATGAGTTTGGCACCAAGGCTCAGTCGAAAAGTATCTCCGTTTCAAGTAGTTTCTGAATTTACTCCCGCAGGTGATCAGCCCAAAGCAATAGCCGAGCTAGAAAAAAGAATTAATGATGGTGAAAAACATGTAGTTTTACTTGGAGCAACAGGAACAGGTAAGTCAGCTACCTGTGCTTGGTTAGTAGAAAAACTTCAAAGACCAACTTTAGTAATTGAACCTAATAAAACTTTGGCTGCACAAATGGCGAATGAATTAAAACAAATGTTTCCGAATAATGCTGTTGAGTACTTTGTTTCTTACTATGACTATTACCAACCTGAAGCCTATGTCCCGCAAACCGATACTTTTATTGAAAAAGACGCTTCAATAAATGCCGAGGTGGAGCGGTTACGGCATGCTGCAACCAGCTCGCTCTTAACCAGGCGAGACGTCATAGTGGTGGCAACTGTTTCTTGTATTTACGGCTTGGGCACTCCCGAGGAATACATTGAGCAGGCTATAAAAATCTCTAAAAATGAACCCATCAGCAGAGAAGTCATTATGAAGCAATTGGTTTCTATTCAATACACCAGAAACGATGTGGCATTTGAAAGAGGAACATTTAGAGTTCGCGGCGATACTGTAGAAGTATTTCCAGTTTATGAAGAATATGCAATTCGAATCGAGATGTTCGGTGATGAAATCGACCGCATCTTAACGCTGCATCCTTTGACTGGCGAGGTAATTAGTGATGACGAAGAGCTTCTAATATTTCCAGCAACTCATTATGTCGCCTCGACTGAACGCACCAATCAGGCAATGAGTGAAATTGAAAAAGAACTTCATGAAAGATTAGTTGAGTTAAAAAAGCAAAATAAGTTGCTAGAACATCAACGCCTGAGAATGCGTACAACTTTTGACTTAGAAATGATTCGCGAGTTGGGGTTCTGTTCAGGAATCGAGAACTACTCCCGTTTTTTTGATGACAGACCGCCGGGCTCTGCACCCAACACTCTTTTGGATTACTTTCCCGATGATTTTTTGCTGATTATCGACGAATCACATGTCACTGTGCCCCAGATTGGGGCGATGTATGAAGGAGATCGCTCCAGAAAGCGGACTTTGGTTGATTATGGATTTCGCTTGCCCAGTGCGATGGATAACCGACCGCTTAAATTTAATGAATTTGAAAAAAGAGTTGGCCAAACTGTTTATCTATCTGCTACACCTGGAAAATATGAATTAGAGAAGGTTTCGTCGGTAGTAGAACAAGTAATTAGACCTACTGGCCTGGTTGATCCGCAAGTACTGGTTCATCCAATTAAAGGTCAAATCGATGATTTATTGCATCGGATACGCGAACGAGCTGAAAAAAGCGAAAGAGTTTTAGTTACAACGCTAACTAAAAAAATGGCAGAAGAGCTTACGGATTTTTTTACCGAAAAGGGAGTGCGTGTTAGGTATCTTCATAGTGAAATAGACACTTTGAGACGGGTAGAACTCCTTAGAGAATTGCGATTGGGAGTATTTGATTGTCTGGTTGGTATAAATCTTTTGAGAGAAGGTTTGGATCTTCCAGAAGTATCTCTAGTAGCAATTTTGGATGCAGATAAGCAAGGCTTTTTGCGATCGGAAACTAGTCTTATTCAAACTATCGGCCGAGCAGCCAGAAATGTTTCTGGGCAAGTAGTGATGTATGCAGATGAAATCACTCCGCAAATGAAGGCTGCTATCGATGAAACCAATCGACGGCGAGATAAGCAGTTACTGTTTAATAAAAAAAATGGAATTGATCCAGCACCATTGAGAAAGAAAATTGCCGATATCACTGATTCGATTGTCCGCGAAGATGAAGACACGCAACAAGCACTAAATAAGATTAGTGAAAAAATCAAGAAGGCTAATACGCCAACGGGGGACCTCGCCGCGCTGATTGAGGAACTAACTGAAGCGATGCGTAGCGCTGCTAGCGAATTGAATTTTGAGCTTGCCGCTCGCTATCGAGACGAAATTAGAGATCTTAAAAAAGAGTTGAATCAAATGTTGCGGGTAAAGTGAGTGGACCTAGGATAGATTCAAGTAAATGAGCGTTTCTCTGACCACCTGGGCAATAACCCTAATAATGGTATTCGGTGTCTACGGAATTGATTTCATTCACGCCAAGCGAAACCCGCACGAAGTAACAATAAAAGAAGCTGCCACTTGGGCGACTATTTATATCCTTGCCGCATTTTCCTTTGCTGCAGGTATGTGGGTTTTTAGAAGCCCCCAAGCTGGACAAGAGTTTATAGCAGGATTTATCACCGAATACAGTTTAAGTGTTGATAACTTGTTTGTCTTTGTGATCATTTTAAGCGCTTTCGGAGTACCAAAAAATCATCAAAAAACAGTTTTGCAGATCGGCATTCTCGGTGCCTTGGTATTAAGGTTCCTCTTCATCATCATTGGAGCTGCGTTAGTCGCTAGATTTTCTTGGGTATTTTTTATTTTTGGGGCATTCTTAATTTACACTGCGATAAAACTGGTAAAGCACAATGGCGTTGAATTTGATCCAGCTCAAAGTAGGGTCTTGAAGTTAGCAGAAAAATTTATTCCTTTAACACCGCAATACCATGAAGGAAAATTCCGCGTAAAAGTTGCAAACAAGTATTTCTATACTCCAATGTTTATCGTGATGATCGCGATTTTTACCACTGACATAGTTTTTGCACTTGATTCAATCCCAGCAATCTATGGCTTAACAAAGGATCCATACATTGTTTTCACCACCAACGCTTTTGCGTTGATGGGTTTAAGGCAACTTTATTTTCTACTAGACGGCCTTCTTTCTAGATTAATTTATTTGGGGTATGGATTAGCACTAATTTTAGGTTTTATTGGGCTGAAGATGCTCATTCACGCACTTCATGAGAACGGCTTTGAACAATTGACAGAGATTCCAATCACTCTTTCACTGATTTTCATCCTCGCGACTATCACTATCACAGTGATTGTGAGCTTAATACAAGCAAAGCGACATCCTGAATTAGTCAAAAAAATTGGCCCTGAAAAATAATATTTCTATATGAAATCCGAAAACTTAGTAGTTCGTGGTGCCCGAGAACATAACTTAAAAGATATTTCCATCGAGATTCCTCGCGATTCCTTAGCAGTCTTTACGGGACTTTCCGGATCAGGTAAGTCGTCACTAGCTTTCGACACAATATTTGCTGAAGGACAAAGAAGATACGTTGAGAGTCTTTCGGCCTATGCCCGCCAATTCTTGGGACAGATGGACAAGCCCGATGTAGATTTTATAGAGGGATTATCGCCAGCGGTATCTATTGATCAGAAATCAACAAATCGAAACCCACGATCAACAGTTGGAACGATAACCGAAGTTTATGATTATTTGAGATTACTTTTTGCCCGGGCGGGTATCCCGCATTGCCCAAACTGCGGAAGTGAAATCAATCGTCAATCACCGCAACAAATTGTTGATCAAGTTCTAAAACTCTCATCTGGATCACGCTTTCAAGTGCTAGCTCCAATTATTTCTGGACGCAAGGGTGAATATCTTGAGCTGTTCAAGCAATTGATAAGCGATGGATATGCCAGAGTGCGGGTTGATGGCACAACCTACCCAATTGATCAAGTTCCACCTTTAAAAAAACAAGAAAAACACACGATTGAAGTAGTGGTAGACCGCTTAAGCGTTAAAGAAGATGCACGTCGACGCATTACCGACAGCGTTGAAACCGCTTTGAAGTTAGCAAACGGAGTAGTGGTACTTGATTTTGTTGACTTAGATGAAAAGGCTAAGGATCGTTCACGAGTTTTTTCAGAGCATCTTGCTTGCGTAAACTGCAACATCTCATTTGATCAACTAGAGCCGAGATCATTCTCTTTTAATTCACCTTTTGGGGCCTGTCCGCAATGTGATGGCTTGGGCGTTCGCTTAGAAGTTGATGTGGAACTTTTAGTTCCCAATGAAGATCTATCCATTAAACAAGGAGCAGTAGCACCCTTTTCTAGTATCAATGTAAGTGAATATTGGGCTCGCTTACTTGAAGCAGTTAGTGAAGATTTGGGTTTTAATTTAGATACACCGTGGCGAAAGTTGCCCGCCAAAGCAAAAAAAGCTTTGTTATACGGTTACGACTCTGAAATTCACGTGAAATATAAAAATCGTTTTGGTAGATCTCGATCTTATTGGACAGATTTTGAAGGTGCCATAAATTACGTGGCAAGACGTTTAGATGAAGCCGACTCGGATGCTTCTAGAGAACGTTTTACTGGATTTATGAGAGAAGTTCCTTGCGACGAGTGCAAAGGAGCGCGACTTAAGCCCATCTCACTGGCAGTGACCATTGGCAACAAAAATATTGCGCAAGTTTCAGCCTTAAGCATCAAAGAAGTAAGTGAATTTCTAAGCACCCTTAAATTAAATGCCCGACAAGCAGCTATTGCCGGACGAGTACTTAAAGAAGTTAAAGAGCGACTTAAATTTCTATTAGACGTGGGTCTCGATTATCTAAGTATGGATCGCGCTGCCGGGACTCTTTCTGGTGGCGAGGCGCAGCGAATTCGCTTGGCTACTCAAATTGGATCAGGATTAGTCGGCGTGCTCTATGTACTTGATGAGCCAAGCATTGGACTGCATCAAAGAGACAACAAGCGATTAATTGACACGCTAATTCGTTTGCGCGATTTAGGAAATACTTTAATTGTGGTGGAACACGATGAAGACACCATCAAAGCGGCTGATTGGGTCGTAGATATTGGCCCTGGCGCTGGAGAACATGGTGGCGAAGTTGTTCATAGCGGAACTTATCTTGAATTATTAAAAAATAAAAAGTCATTGACGGCAGATTATTTAAGTGGCAGAAAAGCTATTGCGATACCAGCAAAGCGCCGCAAAATTGATAAAAACCGAAAAATAACAGTAGTTGAGGCACAGGCAAATAATTTAAAGAAGCTGAGCGTTGAATTCCCCCTAAGCACCTTTATCGCGGTTACTGGAGTTAGTGGCTCTGGGAAATCAACTTTAGTTAATGACATTTTGTATTCAGCTTTAGCTCGCGATATAAATGGTGCGCGAATCGTTCCTGGCAAACACAAAACCATTAAAGGGTCAAGTGAAATAGACAAAGTAGTTCACGTGGATCAAAGTCCAATTGGCAGGACGCCACGAAGCAATCCAGCTACTTACACTGGTGTGTTTGATCAAATTAGAAAACTTTTTGCCGAGACTCAAGAAGCAAAGATTCGAGGTTACCTACCCGGCAGATTTAGCTTTAACGTAAAAGGAGGACGATGCGAAAATTGCTCTGGGGATGGCACGATTCGCATCGAAATGAACTTTTTGCCTGATGTTTACGTGCCCTGCGAAGTTTGTAATGGGGATCGTTATAACCGCGACACTCTAGAGGTGCACTTCAAAGGAAAAACTATTAGCGATGTTTTGAACATGAGCATTGAAGAGGCATTAAGCTTTTTTGCCAACATTCCTGCGATAAATCGCCAACTGCAAACCTTGGTAGATGTGGGTTTGGGTTATGTACGGCTAGGTCAATCTGCTCCAACTCTTTCTGGTGGTGAAGCGCAAAGAGTTAAGTTGGCCTCGGAATTACAAAGAAGAAGCACTGGTCGAACACTTTATGTTTTAGATGAACCAACCACTGGTTTGCATTTTGAAGATACTAGAAAACTACTATTAGTCTTGAATCGATTGGTAGATACTGGTAACACAGTTATTGTCATTGAACATAATTTAGATGTGATTAAAACTGCTGATTGGGTTATAGATTTAGGTCCTGAGGGTGGTTTTCGCGGTGGCGAATTGGTGGCCGAGGGAACTCCTGAAGTAATTGCTAAGAATTCCCAGAGCTATACCGGAGTTCATTTGAAACCACTGCTAAAAAAATAGTCATTTAGTAAGTTTGACTAATGGGTGATCCAGCGCTTTATCGACCAAAGCATATTCCAACTGAACCCGGAGTTTATCGCTTTAAAAACTCTCAAAATCAGGTGCTTTATGTGGGCAAAGCAAAAAATTTGAAATCAAGATTAAATTCTTATTTTGGAGATTTTGCGTCACTGCCAGTACGAACTCAGGCAATGCTTCGTGCTGCAGATCAAGTGGACTGGGTGATTGTTGCCAATGAAGTTGAAGCCTTACAGCTGGAATTCATGTGGATTAAAGAGTTCAATCCGAAATTCAATGTTCGTTTTAGAGATGATAAAAGTTATCCGTATCTAGCAATTCATGTAAAAGAGGAGTTCCCTAGAGCAACTGTCGCTCGTGGGGTCAGAAAAAAAGATATCAAATACTTCGGGCCTTATGTCTCCGCTTTTGCAATCCGTGACACCCTGGATCATTTAATTAGAGTGTTCCCGGTAAGAACTTGCCGCAATAGTGTTTTCTTGAGACATAAAAAATTAAAACGACCTTGTTTATTAGGCGATATCGAGCGCTGTAGTGCGCCTTGCGTTGATCGAGTTAGCAAAGAGGACTATCAAGACTTGGTAAAAGGAATGAGTAATTTTCTGACCGGTAAGTCGCACCAGATAATGACAGATTTACAAAGCCAAATGCAACTAGCTAGCAAAGAAGAGCAATTCGAAAGAGCAGCAGTTTTGAGAGATCGCCTACAGGCACTGGAGTATGTCTTGGAGAAGTCTTCTGTGGTCTACTCATCTGATACCAGAGCTGATTTAATCGCCATCGCACTTGATGAGGTACATATTTCAACCCAAATTTTTCATATTAAACAAGGCCGGATTTTAGGAGAGCGAGCTTTCGTTAGCGATCGGACAGAAGTTTTAACTGAGAGCGAGCATTTAACTGGATTGCTTACTCAACTTTATGGTGAGGTTGAGGCGAGCTCTATTCCTAATCAAATATTAGTTAATTTTGACATTTCTGAAACAGTGGCGCTGACTGATTGGTTGAGCGAAAAAGCAGGTCACAAGGTAACAATTAGCACTCCCACAAGAGGCGATAAGAGTGAACTCTTATCTAGTGTCGCTAAAAACGCGAACTTTGCGCTGGAGCGCCATAAGTTAAAAAGAGCATCTGATCTAGACGCCAGAAGTAAGGCAATAAATGAATTAAGTGAGTGGTTGGATCTCGATACCCCAGCACTTCGCATCGAGGCAATCGATATTTCGACTTTGCAAGGCCAAGATACGATCGCAGCTTTGGTGGCTTTTGAAGACGGCTTACCAAAAAAGAATTCTTATAGAAAATTTAAAATCAGTCATGAAAATGCTAAAAGTGATTTAGCTTCAATTAGTGAAACCGTGGCACGGCGTTATCGCTATTTAGTTCCCGGATCTGAGGTGAAAGCGAAAGAACGTGAAAAATTCTCGTACCGACCAAGTTTGCTACTAATAGACGGAGGAATCGAACAATGCAAGGTGGCAAGAAGCGCCTTGGATGAATTGGGTTTAGTAGACATTGCAGTAATAGGCCTAGCAAAGCGATTGGAAGAAGTGTGGCTACCAGAGCAAGCCGATCCTTTGATCTTGCCGAGAAGTAGCGAAGCACTTTTCTTATTACAACGGGTGAGAGATGAAGCACATCGCTTTGCCAATAGTGCTTTGCAAGTAAGAAGACGAAAATCGCTATTAGAAGAGGGAGTAAATGAGCCCCGGGCAGAGAGTTTTGACCCATCCACTGGAGAGATTTTAGATACTTGACACGCATGGCAAAGTAGTACTTAATGGAAAAAAATCAAATTCTTTTGGTAACAGGAATGTCTGGCGCAGGCAGGTCTACTGCCGCCAGAGCGCTAGAAGACGTAGGCTGGTTTGTAATTGATAATTTACCTCCACGCTTGATTCCTGAAGCGGTAGAGGATTCACTAAATATTTCATCGCACGTGGCAATCGTGGTAGATGTCCGTGGTAAAAAACTATTTGAAGATTTGGCTAAGGCGCAACAAACTCTGCAAAACAACAAAGCAAATGTAGATATTTTGTTTCTTGATGCAAAAGATGATGTTTTGGTTCGTCGCTTTGAATCTTCTAGAAGGCCACATCCGATTCAAGGGCAAGGAAGAGTCTTAGATGGGCTTAGGGCGGAGCGCAAGATTCTTGGCGAGCTGCGCTCGAGTGCCACCATGGTGGTTGATACTTCAGAGCTGACTCAGCCGGATTTGCGAGCGGTATTAGAAAAAGCATTCAACGTTGGCAATATTGAATTTAATATTACGATTTTATCTTTTGGTTTCAAGCACGGAGTGCCAATAGATTCTGATTTCGTTTTTGACGTGAGATTTTTGCCAAACCCCTTTTGGGTAGATGAATTAAAAGAATTAACAGGTTTAAACGAGCCAGTCCAAGATTATGTTCTCGGGCAAAAGGGAGCGACAGAATATTTGAAGCATTTGACCGAAGTAATCTTTTTAGCTAAGCCGGGCTATCTACGTGAGGGAAAAAGATATTTAACGGTCTCAATTGGTTGCACTGGAGGCAAGCATCGCAGCGTAACTTTTGCAGAAAAGATTTCTAAAATGTTAGCCGTGGACGGTAACCGGGTAAGAACTGTGCATCGTGATCTGGGTAAAGAATGAAAGCGCTGGCTTTTGGCGGAGGCCATGGTTTAAAAGCTAGCCTTAACGCCTTGCTCTTAACTGGCGCCCAAGTAGGCGCAGTTGTGGTGGTGAGTGATGACGGCGGCTCCAGTGGAAGAATTCGTCAGTCTTATCCGGTGTTACCACCGGGGGATTTACGGATGGCTTTTGAAACTTTAAGTAAAGATGAAAACTGGTCACATCTTCTAGGACATCGCTTTGGTGGTGTTAGTGAGTTAACAGATCATGCGGTAGGTAATTTGATTTTGTTGGCACTTTTTGAAAAATATGAAAATCCACAACAAGCTCTTAACGAATTTGGACAATTAGTCAATTCTCAGGGCCAGGTATTCGCCCTTAGTTTAGAACCGTTAGAAATAGTTGCCAGTGTGAATTTTTCAGGTGAGCTTAAAGAAATCATCGGGCAGAAAGCAGTGGCTTCAACAAGCGGAGAAATAAAAAGCATAAAACTGGTTCCTGAAAAACCAATAGTTTCAAGCGAAGTTATCTCGCAGATTGCACAAGCGGATTTGTTGATTTTTGGACCTGGTTCTTGGTGGACCAGCGTAATCCCACATTTTCAAATTGAACCAATTCGAGAAGCAATTAGCCAAGCAACGGCAAAAAAAATAGTGGTTAATAACTTGACCCCCGAAAAAGGAGAGACGGAAAATTATCAACCGGCTACTTTTTTGAAGGTTTTAAAAGCAGCCGCTGGTGAAATTAAATTTGATTATGTGATAAATCAAAAAAATGATCAAGACTTATCGCAACTCGAAGCAGCAGTGAGTCAATTAGGTGCAGAGAATCTATTTGCGGATGTGACTTTATTAACTTCTGAGCAAAATATGCGTGGCTTAGTACATGATTACAAGAAACTTGCTTTAATTTTTAACGAACTCAGGATAGGTGGACTAATTTAAATGGCAATGACGTCGGCAGTTAAAGATGAATTGGCAAGAGTTGAGTTATCTAAGTCGTGTTGCCGTAAAGCAGAAGTCTCAGCGCTCTTGAGATTTGCTGGTGGATTGCATATTGTCGCTGGCAACGTAGTAGTCGAAGTTGAAGTTGATGCTGGACAAATTGCAAGACGCTTAAGAAAAGACATCGTGGAACTTTATGGGCACAATGCAGATTTAGCTGTGGTTAGTGGCGGAGGAATTCGCAAAGGTACTCGTTATGCAGTGAGGGTTGCGCAAGGTGGTGAAGTTCTAGCTAAGCAAACTGGATTAATTGATCAAGCTGGAAGGCCGATACGTGGTTTACCTCCGGTAGTTGTTGGCGGAGGATTGTGCGATGCAGAGTCTGCTTGGCGTGGAGCTTTTTTAGCTCATGGCTCACTAACCGAACCCGGTCGTTCAAGTGCGCTAGAAATCACGGCACCTGGTCCAGAAGCAGCTTTGGCTTTAGTCGGTGCCGCACGTCGCTTAGGAGTTGTTGCTAAAGCGCGTGAGGTTAGAGGCGTTGATCGCGTTGTGATTCGCGATGGCGATGCAATTGGTGCCTTATTAACTCGCGTGGGTGCCCATAGTGCCGTCATGGAGTGGGAAGAGCGCCGAATGCGCCGTGAAGTTAGGGCAACGGCTAATCGTTTGGCAAATTTCGACGATGCAAATCTCCGTCGTAGCGCTCAAGCGGCAGTCGCTGCTGGAGTAAGAGTTGGCCGGGCGCTAGAAATATTAGGAGACAGCGTTCCCGAGCACTTGCAAAAAGCTGGCCAATTAAGAATGGAACACAAGCAAGCAAGCCTTGAAGAATTAGGGCAACTTAGCGATCCACCATTAACCAAAGATGCCATTGCCGGAAGAATCCGCAGATTATTGGCTATGGCAGATAAAAAAGCTGCCGAATTAGGAATTCCTCCTACGGAGGCCAGCCTGACTCCAGACATGTTGGAACACTAGAATTACGTTGCATTTAACGTCAGTGGCAATGGCGCCCTGGATACAAGTTTATGGAGTTTAAGTGACGATTCGCGTTGGAATAAATGGTTTTGGACGTATCGGAAGAAATTATTTAAGAGTTTTGGCCGAGCGAGGCCCAGGTAGCCTTGAGGGAATTTTAGGTCAAATTATCCCTTCGGGTGAGAGTATCGAGGTTGTAGCAATTAATGATTTGACTGATGTCAAAACTTCAGCTCACCTTTTGAAATACGATTCTTCATTGGGTCGGTTCCCAGGTACCGTTGAAGTCGACGGCAATAAAATTTTAGTTAACAACAAACCCATAACTATCACTTCTCATCGCGATCCTGCAGAGATTCCTTGGGGGGATTTTGGTGTTGATTTGGTTGTGGAATCAACTGGAATTTTCACCGATGCGGAAAAGGCCAAAGTTCATTTAAATTCTGGTCCAAAAAAAGTTCTAATCTCTGCACCTGCAAAAAATGAAGATGTAACAGTGGTGTTGGGTGTAAATCATGAGCAATACGATGCAACTGCTCACAAAGTAATTAGTAATGCTTCTTGCACCACAAACTGCTTAGCTCCTATGGCTAAAGTCTTGCACGACGAATTTGGAATTGAGCGTGGTCTGATGACGACTATTCATGCTTACACAAATGATCAAAGCACTTTGGACTTCCCGCACTCGGATTTGCGTCGCGCTCGTGCGGCAGCAATTAACATGATTCCAACAACTACTGGTGCCGCTAAAGCAATTGGACTAGTTATGCCTGACCTCAAGGGCAAATTAGATGGTTATGCGATGCGGGTTCCTGTTCCAGTTGGTTCTGCAACAGACTTAACCGTGGAATTGAAAAAGTCGGCTAGCCGCGAAGAGATTAACGCGGCTCTTAAGAATGCCGCCGAAACCAATTTAGCTGGCGTGATGAGTTATACCGAGGACCCTTTGGTTTCAACCGACATTGTCAATGATCCACACTCATGCATCATTGACGGTCAAATTACTAACGTAAATGGCAATATGGTCAAGGTGCTCGGTTGGTATGACAATGAATGGGGTTATTCCAGCCGCTTAGTCGATCTTTCTCTGTTGGTCGGTGCTAAATAACCTTTAATGCCTTTAAACACTTTAAGCAAAGCCGAAATTAAAAATCAGCGCGTGATAATGCGCGCTGATTTTAATGTTCCGCTGCAAGCTGGCGAAATCACAGATGCAGGTCGCATTGAAGCTGCTTTGCCAACAATTAAATTACTTTTAACAAATGGAAATAAAGTTATTTTGTTGGCGCATCTAGGTAGGCCAAAGGGGGAGGTTAAACCTGAATTTTCGCTTTTACCGGTGTCTAAAAAACTAAGTGAGTTTTTGTCTCGGGAAGTTAAATTGGTTCAGGATCTCTCGCAAGTACAAAGTAGTGATGAAATTGTTTTACTGGAGAATGTCAGGTTTGATCCGCGAGAAACCAGTAAAGATGAAACCGAACGAGTTCAGCTTGCAAAAATTTGGGCTGAATATGCAGATTGTTTTGTGAGCGACGGATTTGGCGTGGTTCACAGATCTCAAGCAAGTGTTACGGAACTTGCAAAACTACTGCCGGCCTATGCTGGATTATTAATTGAAAAAGAGACTAATAGCTTTGAAAAGGTTTTGGAAAACCCTGAACGTCCCTATGTAGTAATTATGGGTGGTTCAAAAGTTAGCGATAAATTGCAAGTTATTGAAAATTTGCTCCCAAAGGTAAATAAACTGCTAATCGGTGGCGGGATGGCTTATACCTTTCTAGCAGCGAATGGTTACCAAGTTGGCAAATCACTACTAGAAGCTGGGATGATAGATACTGTCAAAGATTTACTTACTCGGGCTAAAAAATTAAACATTGAAGTTTTAATTCCTCAAGACGTAGTGGTCGCTGAGGAAATTTCAGAATCTGCACAAATCAGTGTAAAAAAGGTAAACGATATCGCTAGTGATGAAATGGGACTAGACATCGGCCCAGAAACTCGAGAGTTGTATCTAGCTGCGTTAAAAGACGCCAAGACCGTGGTGTGGAACGGCCCTATGGGAGTTTTTGAAATTGAGCTTTTTGCTGGCGGCACTAAAGCCATCGCCCAAGCACTAAGTGAAAGCAATGCCTACACCGTAATTGGAGGCGGAGATTCTGCTGCCGCCATTAGAAAATTCGGAATTCCAGATGAAAAATTTAGCCACATTTCTACAGGTGGCGGTGCTTCTTTAGAGTTGTTAGAAGGCAAAGAACTGCCAGGATTGAGGGTTTTAATTAAATGAGTCAAATTGATCGCAAGCCGGTGATGGCTGCGAACTGGAAGATGAACATAACTCATCTTGAGGCAATCGCTTATTTAAATAAACTGAGCTTTACCTTGACCGATAAAGACTTTGATCAAACCGAAGTCGTGTTGTTTCCAAGTTTTGTTGCCTTGCGTTCAGTACAAACAATTATTGATGCAGATCGCTTGCAGATTAAATATGGTGCCCAAGATATGAGCGTTCATGAAAGTGGAGCTTATACCGGTGAAATAAGTGCAAATATGCTCACAAAACTGCAAGCTAATTATGTTTTATTGGGCCATTCTGAGCGACGTGCCTACCATAATGAGACGGACGAATTGGTAAACGCTAAAGCCAAATTGGCCATAAAAAATAAATTAACGCCAATGATTGCCGTTGGGGAAACTCTTGAAATAAGACAAGCGGGTAACGCTGTTAGCCACACCGTGGGTCAAATAAAGGCATGCTTCAAAAACATTACTGCTGATAAAGCAAAGGACACAGTGGTGGCTTATGAGCCAGTCTGGGCAATTGGTACTGGCGAAGTGGCTACAGATGAAGATGCGCAAGAGATGTGCTTTGAGATTCGTGCCGCCTTAGAAAAGATCTATTCAGCCGAGGTTGCTCAAAAAATTCGAATCCTCTACGGCGGTTCAGTTAAGCCAAGCAATATTGCCGGGTTAATGGAGCAAGCAGATATCGATGGGGCGTTAGTGGGTGGCGCTAGCTTGGACCCCGATGAATTCATCAAAATTGTGCGCTTTAAGGAGCAAAACTAACCCCTAGACAGGAGTGTCGGTGGGTGAGTTTATCCTTAACCAGTCAGGAAATATTCAAATGAAAAAGGATGTCAGGTGCAGGTAGTTTCATACGTGTTAATCGGGCTTTTGATTTTGACTAGTTTTTTGATGACGCTTCTAATCCTGCTTCACAAGGGTCGAGGCGGAGGATTGTCTGACATGTTTGGTGGAGGTTTTTCTAGCTCTTTGGGCGGATCTTCCTTGGCAGAGAAAAATTTAGACCGATTGACAGTAGCTGTGGGATTGATTTGGGCAGCAACGATTGTCGCACTAGGAATTTTAATTACCGCTCTGTAGTTCTATTTTTAGAAAGGAATCTTATGGCTGGTGG
>JALRKC010000050.1 GCA_023254955.1 Candidatus Nanopelagicales bacterium
TAAATAAAATCCCCAGGCAAACCACTCAACAGGGATGTTTGCTTGACTGAAAGCCACGGGGTCGATCAGTTGAGTGAATTGGACCTGTGAGCTCTCTAGGTTGGCTTGCTGCCATGCGGAGCTAAATCCTTTGCTGGCGTCTAAAAGCCATTTTTTAGAACTTAGATGAACTTCACTTCGACTTTGCGCTATCGCCGGCTCTAAATAATTATCAGCAAATTCGTCTAGATCAAAATTTTCATAAGCAAGTCCTTGCTGGCTAAAGGCAGAGGTAAATGCATCTCTTAAAATTCCTAGGGGAAAACTTTGATACTTTTCGCTACTAGCTGAAAAGCTTTTTGTGACTTTAGTAGCAGGCCTTGCTTTTAGGGCAAAGTTATCCAGACACAAGCGGCTCTCTTCGGTGCCAATTTGAGTTGCACTTAATCGAACAAAGTCACCAGGCTTAAAGATGAAACTTGGATGCCATTGGGGGACTACAAAATCGAATTCACTCATCAAAAGGTAAGCCAGCTTCTGGACTTGGGTTGCTGCGTTCGCGTTTTTCTAAACCTAAATCCTTGAGCGCCTGATTGGACTCAGCACTTCCAGGTTTTGGTGCAGCTGCATTACGCGCAGGGCAAACGGCTTCAAAAGCACAATACCTACATAAGGGGCCGGTCTTAGCCGTCCAAACTTTTTTTTCGAGACGGTCTTGCATGTTTACTCTTGCCGTAACCAAATCAAACATGGCTCGCTGTAAAGCTTCGGGATAGGTGGGCCTAATAACTTTGTCGGCAGAACCTAAATAAATTAATTCCACTTCGTGAACTTCTTCGCCTAACACTTTTAGGCCTGCGGCATAGAGCATTACTTGACGCAAAGTCTCAGGAAGATATTTTGCATCAGGTTTTTTTGCTGTTTTGTAATCGGTTATTCGGGTTACTGGTTTTCGAGTAATTCGATCCAATCGGCCATAAAGCTTCACATCGCGGATTAGTGCGCTCACTGGACGCTCTAGGTCATCGGGAGAGATTTCAATATCAGCCGGATTTTCTAACTTAAAATAGTTAGTTAGTGAGTCAGCACTTCTTTGCTTTAAAACCCCAATAGTTCCTGGGGTTAACCAGGACTGATGCACAGAAATCGTGTTCTGACCAACTGTGCGCAAAAGCTCCCAGGTTGTGTCTTTGGTTCTTTCGACTGCGGGCAACTTAAGTAAATTTTCAAGAACATCGTGCACCAAACTGCCGATCACTTGGGGCAATTGCGGCGGCTCACGCCAGCCAGCAACTGAAGAAAACCAGTAACTTAATTCGCATTTTTCAAAAGAGCCCAGTTGGCTTGGGGATAAGTGCGCGGGTAACCCTGAATCAACATCTTCAACGGCTACCTGGACTTCAACCACAAAAAGTATTCTCCCTCCATGCTTACGTGAAACCTAATGAATTATTGATTGCGTGTTAAATGGTTTTAACAGCAGCAATAACTTTTGTTAGTGATTCCTTAGCATCTCCAAAAAGGAGAGTGGTTTTATCGCTAAAAAGCAGCTCGTTTTCGATTCCAGCAAAACCAGGACGCATAGACCGTTTCATGAATACAACCTGCTCGGCTTGATCTACATTCAAGATAGGCATTCCATAAATTGGGGACGAGGAATCAGTTCGAGCTGCCGGGTTTACTACGTCGTTAGCTCCAACTACCACTGCTACATCGGTTGAGGCAAACTCAGAATTGATTTCATCCATTTCTTTTAATTGCTCATAAGGTACATCAGCTTCTGCTAACAAAACATTCATGTGTCCAGGCATTCTTCCGGCAACTGGGTGAATTGCATATTGAACTTCAATGCCTTTTCCGATCAAAATGTCTACAAGTTCTCTCAACGATTGCTGTGCTTGCGCAACTGCTAAGCCGTAACCAGGCACGATAATTACTCTTGAGGCATAGGCCAACATGATGGCAATGTCATTAGGGGCAGCGGACTTAACTGCGCGATCTTCTTGTGCTCCAGCTAGCGTTTGTGCAGTGGCAGTGAAGGCGCCAAATAATGTGTTAGTTAGTGGTCTGCCCATCGCTTGAGCCATCAAGCGAGTCAACAATGTGCCAGACGCGCCTACTAAAGTGCCACCAATTAGTAAGAGTACGTTTTCCAATACGTAACCCATGCCGGCAACTGAGAGGCCAGTGAAAGCGTTTAGCAAGCTAATAACAATTGGTACATCTGCGCCACCAACTGGTAGCACAAATAAAATTCCTAAAATTAAGGCCAAGACCGACAAAGCCCACATCGCCCAGGTTTCCGGAGAAACAATTAGATATCCCGCAAGCGCTAGGTTTGCAAGTGCTACACCGATTGTGATGAATCGACCCAATGGAATAATTACCGGACGGGAAGTCATCAATTCTTGCAATTTAAGAAAAGTAACAATTGAACCAGTGAAGGCAACGCCACCGATGATTATGGTTAAAACTGTAGCCACTAGGGCGACTACTGAAGAGTAAATTGAGCCAGTTAGAAATTCAATTACCGCCACGGCCATTGCGGCACCACCACCAGCACCATTAAACAAAGCAACCATTTGCGGCATTTGTGTCATCTGGACTTTTTTAGCCGCGATAAAACCGATAAGTGAGCCGACGGCCATTGCGACAAAAATTACGGCTACGTTCTGCACATTATTTATCGCAAAAAAGATCACAACCGTTGCCACAATTGCACCGATGGCTCCAATGCGATTTCCCAAACGTGCAGTCTTGGGCCCAGATAAGGCTTTTAAGGCCAAAATAAAAGCTACCGCGGCAGCTAAGTTGATTAACTCAGTCCAAAGGGGAGGAGTCATGAGTGCTCCTCAATTTTTTTCTTGGGTTTAAATAGATCCAACATTCGATCGGTAACCACAAAACCACCGACCATGTTTATTGCTGAAAGCACTATGGCAATAGCGCCGATAGTTAGCTCAACTGCACCTTCGGCATGAGAAGTAACAACGATTGCGCCGATCAAAATTACGCCGTGGATTGCGTTTGCCCCACTCATTAATGGGGTGTGGAGCACAGTAGAAACTTTTGAAACTACCTCATAGCCTACAAAGATACTCATTATAAATATTGTTAAAAGTGTAAGCTGATCCATTATTTGGACCCTCCATCTATCTCGTTTTGTAAGAATTGATTTTTGATTTCACCGTTAATCAACAAAGCAGAACCTTTGATGACTTCATCTTCAAGATCGAGGTTTAAATTTTCTTCCTTTACGCAAAATCCCAAAAGCGAAACTATGTTTCCGCTGTACAAAAATGAGGCATCAGGACTCATTTGACTTGGGATGTTAGCTCCTCCCCAAATTTTTACTCCATTTAACTCAATAGTTTCACCAGCCAAAGAACCTTCAACGTTTCCACCGCTTTCTGCGGCCATATCTGCCACCACGCTACCTGGCCGCATTGTTTCAACCATTTGTTTAGTGACTAATCGAGGAGCTGGGCGACCAGGCACCGCTGCAGTTGTTACCAAAACATCGCTAGCGGAAACGTATGGTGTTAATAACTCTTGTTGCAGGCGAGCGCGTTCCTCGTTTAGTTCTCGTGCGTATCCACCCTGACCTTCTAACGGCGGTAAATCTAGTTCAATAAAACTTGCACCTACCGATTTAACTTCATCTTTTGAAGCAACTCGTACGTCGTAGCCGGAAACGACTGCGCCCAATTTTTTAGCGACGCTCATAACTTGCAAACCCGCGACACCAGCACCTAAAACTAAAATTTTTGCTGGTCTAATGGTTCCAGAAGCGGTCATCACCAAAGGAAACATTCTTTGACTTAAAGAAGCTGCTTTTAACATGGTGTGATACCCAGCAACAGTTGCTTGCGATGTGAGTGCATCTGCTGCTTGTGCTCTAGAAATCCTTGGAAGAAAATCAAAAGACAACAAAGAGACTTTTTGTGCTTGACATGCTTTCAAGATTTCCAAATCTCTATTAACTTGAGCAAAAGAAATCAATAGTGTGCCTGCTGAAAGTCTTTCTATTTGAGACTTTGAAAGCGGGTTGACACTCACGATCACTTGAGCTTGGGCAAGTTCAGAATTTAGATCTTGGACGATTTTCGCCCCTTGATCGAGATAGGCTTGGTCACTTTCTAAGCTGTTTTCACCCGCACCAGTTTCTACAGCAATTTCAAAACCCAGCTTTGTTAACTTAGAGATTACTTGCGGAACTACTGCGACTCGCTTTTCTCCAGGCTTGGTTTCTTTGACTACTAGAAGCTTCATAAAGGAAAGGACACCTTTCGAATTAATTCGAGTCCAACTCTAGAGCCAAGGTTATTAAAGAGCGCCAAGATTTGTCTTGCTTTGGTGGGTAGTTTTGCTCACTGTATATATAGTCACTTAAAAGTGACACGCCGAAAGGGTTACTTGCTAATGATGCTTTAAAACCTTAAGTTCTGTGGGCCAAATTAGGGGCAAAAGTTTAAGGCTCAACTAAAGGTTTAGGGACAGCAAAGGGGCGTCAAAGTGGTTGCACCGCAAAATTATTTAGCGGTTATAAAGGTAGTAGGAATTGGTGGCGGCGGAGTAAATGCAATCAACCGCATGATCGAAGTTGGCGTTAAGGGCGTCGAGTTTGTTGCAATTAATACCGATGCACAGGCGCTATTAATGAGTGATGCTGATGTCAAATTAGATATCGGTCGCGAGTTGACCCGAGGACTAGGAGCTGGCGCAGACCCGGCAGTTGGAAGACAAGCTGCCGAAGATCATGTTGACGAGTTAAGCGATGTGCTACGTGGGGCTGACATGGTTTTTGTTACGGCAGGAGAAGGTGGCGGAACCGGCACTGGTGGAGCGCCAGTCGTGGCCAAGATTGCACGCGATCTCGGAGCTCTCACAATTGGTGTTGTTACAAAACCATTTTCATTTGAAGGAAAGATTCGCTCTCG
>JALRKC010000051.1 GCA_023254955.1 Candidatus Nanopelagicales bacterium
AGCCCTTGCTTGAGCAGCAATAAATTGTGGATCGTTCCACCTAGCTTTAGCGTTCTCTAGAACCTCAACTTGAGTATTCGCCAACTCTAATTGAGCTTCTAGTTGTTTGATCTCTTCTCTTTGTGCCATCAAATTTCTAAACGGTGCAGCCAACATCATTACTAGTGCTACTAAAGCCACAATAAAAATCAAGGCTCTTGGTTGCAGTGAAGGTCTATTGGCAGCCAAACTATTTAGCCTTGTTAAATCTTGGAAATGCACTAGCTCCGGCGTAACGTGCTGCTTCGCCGAGCTCTTCTTCAATTCTCAAAAGTTGGTTGTATTTGGCAACACGTTCACTTCTAGCCGGAGCACCAGTTTTAATTTGACCGCAATTTGTTGCTACTGCTAAATCAGCAATCGTCGTATCTTCAGTTTCGCCTGACCTATGACTCATCATTGTGGCAAATCCGTTGCGTTGCGCCAAACTCACTGCATCTAAGGTTTCTGTTAAAGAACCAATCTGGTTTACCTTCACCAAAAGTGCATTGGCTGATTTCTCTCTAATTCCCCTAGCTAATCTTGCTGGGTTAGTGACAAATAAATCATCACCTACCAGTTGTACTCGATTGCCAATTTGTGAAGTTAGTAAGTTCCAGCCTTCCCAATCTTCTTCGTTCATTGGATCTTCAATTGAAACAAGTGGGTAGTCATTTACTAACTGGCCGTAGTAATCAGCCATCCATTGGGCAGTTTGTTGTTTGCCTTCGAAAGAGTACTTGCCAGCTTCATAAAATTCAGTAGCGGCAACATCTAACGCTAGAGCGATATCGCTTCCCGGCGTGAACCCTGCTTTTTCTATGGCTTGCAAAATTAGATCCAAAGCAGAGCGATTGTCGCTTAATTCTGGGGCAAACCCACCTTCGTCACCTAAACCTGTTGAAAGTGATTTTGCTTTCAAAACTGATTTGAGCGCGTGATAAACCTCCGTACCATGACGCAAGGCTTCCTTAAAAGAGTTTGCTCCAATGGGCGCAATCATAAATTCTTGAATATCCACTTTTGTATCTGCGTGTGCGCCGCCATTTAATATGTTCATCATTGGCACTGGTAGCAGATGCGCGTTGGGTCCACCTAAGTATCTAAAAAGTGAAAGGTCAGAACTCTCAGCTGCGGCTTTTGCTACTGCCAACGAGACGCCTAAAATCGCATTGGCCCCAAGTCGACTTTTGGTTGGAGTTCCGTCTAAATCAATCATGATTGAATCAATCAATCTTTGATCTGTTGCATCTAAATCCAAAATTTCAGGAGCTATCTCTAATTCGATCCAGTCAACTGCTTGCGTTACTCCCTTTCCGCCATAACGCTTATCGCCATCTCTAAGTTCATGTGCCTCAAATGCACCAGTTGATGCCCCCGAAGGAACCGCGGCACGAGCAATAGTCCCGTCAATTAAGCCCACTTCAACTTCAACAGTGGGGTTACCTCGAGAGTCCAAAATCTCTCTAGCAATTACCGCATCAATCTCAGACACAAAACTCCTAAATTCAAATTATTTGCTTATTCTATCGAAGTAAGTCTTAAGACTTGAATCGCGAATCTAGCCCTAAAACTGCCTTTCTCAGCGCTAATTCTGGCTCTAAGCCTAATTTTTTGCTTTGGTCAACTAATTTCAAAAGTAACTTTCCGAGGTCAGCCTCACTGGTTTGCTCATCAATCAATTTTTCAACTGCAGGCAAGGGGCTCAATTCGAAATCTGGTTCATATTTATCTATCCTGGACAAAATTTTACTAGCAAATAACAATGCCGGAAGTTCTTTCGGCACTCCCTCGAATGCGCTTTCACGATTCTTCTCATTTGCCTTTAACTTTTCCCAATTAGCTTTTACTTCTTCTGCTGCTAAATTTTCTGGCTCCTTAAAAACATGAGGATGTCTCGATATCAATTTTGCAGTTATGGACTCAGCTACCTGGTTAATATCAAATCCATTTTGCTTATCTTCTGACGCAATTTTGGCGTGAAAAACAATTTGCAATAGTAAATCCCCTAATTCTTCTCTCAAAGAATCTTTATCTTTAGAATTAATTGCATCTATTAGTTCATACGTTTCTTCAATGAGAAATTCGGCTAATGTTTCATGAGTTTGTTTTACATCCCATGGGCAACCCTCAGAGCTGCGCAATAAATCCATCAAATCAATTAGACCAACTAAGCCGCGATCTAAGTAATCTTTTGGATCCGGCATCAACTTAAATTAATTTAATTCGAGGTTAACTGCAAATGCAGGTTCGCTTAACACATTTGCTGGTGGTGATATCGAGCCGTTTTCAGAATTCCAGGATCCATATCTCGGATTAACTTTGATTTCAATTTGATCAGCTAAATTCAATATATAGAAACTTGCTTCATCGTTTTGATCTGCAGGCGTGCCATCTGGTACTAAACTTTTACCAATCGCTTCAATCATGCGGTTTTGCTCCAGCACTTCATAAATTAAAGAAGGTGGCACATTGCTATTTGCTGCATACAAATATAAAGAGTCTTCTCCACCTAGATCTTGTTCAAGAGCTTTGTAATCACCAGCAACTAAGTTTTGATCGACCTGAGCATTGGTATTGCGCTGAGCAGTTTCGATAATTTCACCAATGATGATTAGCGCTAACACGGTTCTAATTTGCGTGCTACCTTGATCATTGGTCTCTACTGGAACCAATTCTCTAAGCTCATTGAGGTAAACATCTAACTCAGAAACCAAAATACGACGATCATCAACAAAGGCGGCAGTTCCTGGATTTTGTGTACTGCAGCTCACCAATAAAATACTGACTAGTAAAACAGAAAGTGCTTTGACACTAATTTTTCTCAACGGGTTTCCTTTTCAGGTTCTTCACCTAATATAACTGAAGTTATAACCTCTTGCGCCCATGGGATTATTGCCGCCCCAACTGGGCTAGGTAAAACTATCGAGCGCACAGTCGGCCTCAGCACTGAGCCAGGGTATAGCCGCGTCAAGCGAACTGACCTTGAATCTGGCAAAATTACTGGAGCAAATTTTACTTTATCATTGCTTAGAATTATTTCTGAAAGCTTCGCTTTTCTAGCTGTAATTCGTAATTTTGCAATTTCAATCAATCTTTCAATTCGCTCATCGTAGGGTCCATATCTATCTATTAATTGTTTACTAAATTCATTTAATTCATCTTTATTATTAATTTCAGATAGCGACTTATAAGCCTCTAGCCTTAATCTTTCGTGCGTTAGGTAAGAATCTGGAATATAAGCTTCAACTCCTAGTTCTATTCTTAATTCCTCATTTGGCTCTTCGATTTCACCTTTAGCTTTAGAGATTGCTTCTGAAATTAACCGCACATACAAATCAAAACCCACTTCAGCAATGTGGCCAGATTGTTGCTGACCCAAAATATTTCCAGCTCCTCGAATTTCTAAATCTTTTAAGGCGACCGCCATACCCGAACCTAATTGAGTATTTTGCGAGATAGTTTTCAATCGCTCATGAGCAGTTTCAGTAATAGTTTTTTTAGGATCAAACAAAAAGTATGCATAGGCACGTTCTCGACCTCTTCCAACGCGCCCTCTAATTTGGTGCAGCTGAGAAAGCCCAAAAGTATCTGCGCGATCAACTATCAATGTGTTGGCGTTCGGTATATCTAAGCCAGACTCAACAATGGTTGTAGCTACCAAGACATCAAACTTCTTCTCCCAAAAATCAAAAATTACTTGCTCTAATTGATTTTCATTCATTTTCCCGTGAGCTACCGCAATGCGAGCTTCTGGCACCAATTCTTTTAATTTATTTGCAACTCGATCAATTGATTCAACTCTGTTATGCACATAAAAAACTTGACCTTCGCGTATTAGTTCTCTGCGAATTGCGCCAGCAATTTGATTGTCGTTTGCTGGCCCAACTGCTGTCAAAATAGGTAAACGATCCTCTGGTGGAGTTTGAATAACTGACATTTCACGAATCCCAGTTATGGCCATTTCTAAAGTGCGCGGAATCGGGGTGGCGCTCATTGAGAGCACATCTACATTGGTCCTTAAGGCTTTTAAATGCTCCTTATGCTCAACGCCAAATCTTTGCTCTTCATCGACGATCACTAGACCTAAATCTTTGAACTTCACATCATGGGTAAGAAGTCGATGAGTGCCAATAACCACATCAACTAAACCTGCAGTTATTTCTTCTAGTGTTTGCTTGATTTGCTTGGTGCTTTGAAATCTACTTAATACGGCTACCTTTATCGGAAAGGCAGCAAATCTCTCACTGAAGGTTTGAAAGTGTTGTTGAGCTAGCAAAGTGGTTGGCACTAAAACTGCTACTTGCTTTGCATCTTGAGTTGCTTTAAAGGCAGCACGAACGGCAATCTCAGTTTTGCCATACCCAACATCCCCGGCAATTACTCGATCCATGGGTAAGGGCTTTTCCATATCGCGCTTAACATCTTGAATCGATGAAAGCTGATCTGGAGTTTCGACATAATCAAAAGCATCTTCAAGTTCTTTTTGCCACGGAGTATCTGCAGAAAAAGCAAAACCCTTACTACTTTGTCTTATCGAATATAACCTGATTAACTCTGCAGCAATTTGTCTTACAGCTTTGCGAGCCCGACCTTTGGTTTTTTCCCAATCAGAGCCACCTAATTTATTTAATGTAGGGACCTCTGCGCCGACGTACTTAGTGTTTTGATCTAACTGATCGGTTGGCAGGTATAGCCGATCTGCTGGTTGGCCACGTTTTGACGCAGCAAACTCTATGACTAAATATTCTCTTTGAGAATTACCTACTTTACGAT
>JALRKC010000052.1 GCA_023254955.1 Candidatus Nanopelagicales bacterium
TAGACCTGAATTCTTGAATCGTATTGATGATGTAATCGTCTTCCACCAGTTGACTGAAAAAGAAATCATCGAGATTGTTGATCTAATGATCGCCAAGGTTGATGAGCGCTTGAAGGAAAAGGACATGGGTCTAGTGCTTACAGCGCCAGCAAAGGAATTGCTTGCGGCTAAAGGTTATGACCCAGTACTTGGAGCTAGACCGTTGCGCAGAACGATTCAACGTGAAATTGAAGATCCGCTAAGTGAAAAGATTCTTTTTGGTGAATTATTGCCAGGCAATTTGATCGTAGTTGCAGTCGAGGGCGAGGGTGATTCAAGAACGTTCACCTTCACTCCCGAATTGCAATCAAGTTTGCCGGATTCACCACCAACTGTTGAAACAGCTGCTGAATAAATTTTTAATCAATTACGGGTTTATTTAATTTAGCATGAGCGATTGCTTCTTTAATATTAGCTACTTGGACTATTTCTAAATTCTTGAATTTTTTTTCGTTGAGTTCTAGGTCCTTCGAAATCGGTACGATGGCAGTTGAGTAACCCAGGCGGGCAGCCTCTGATAAACGGCGCGCTAAACCAGTTACCCCCCTAACTTCACCAGCAAGTCCAACTTCACCAATCGCAATTACTTTGTTTGAAATTGCTGCATCTGTACGAGCGCTTGCCAGGGCAAGGGCGATTGCTAAATCTGCAGCAGGTTCGGTGATTTTTACACCGCCAACTGTTGCTAAGTAAACATCTTGATCACTAAGTCTTAACCCAGCACGCCTTTCTAAAACTGCAAGCACCATTGCGCAGCGTGCAGAGTCAAGCCCACTGGTAGCACGCCTGGGTGAAGCCAGAGCACTTTTCGCAACTAAAGCTTGGATTTCAGTGGGGATAGGTCGAGTACCTTCAATCGTTAAAGAAATACAAGAGCCACTCACTTCATCTTGTCTGCTGGAAAGAAATAACCCTGACGGATCAGCTAAGCCAATCATTCCAGATTCTCTTAAATCAAAACAACCAATTTCATCGGCAGGGCCAAATCTATTTTTAACTGCTCGAAGCAAACGCAAGCGAGCATGACGCTCACCTTCTATTTGCAAGACCACATCAACTAAATGTTCTAAAACTCTTGGGCCAGCTATCGAACCATCTTTGGTGACGTGGCCTACCAGAATTGTTGCAATATTTTTTTCTTTAGCGACTCGAATAAGTGCGGCAGCGACTTCTCGAACTTGCGAAACCCCGCCTAAAGTCGCAGGTAAATCTGCAGAATTGATGGTTTGAATGCTGTCGATTATTAATAGCGACGGCTTTACTTGCTCAATGTGAGATAAAACAGCTGAAAGTTCTGTTTCGCTGGCGAGAAATAAATTATCTGAAATCGCTTTCAGTCGCTCAGCCCTCAGGCGAACCTGAGAAGCAGACTCTTCACCTGTTAAGTAGAGCGAGGTCCCATTTGTTTTGGCCCAACTAGCGGCCACCTCTAAAAGCAGAGTTGACTTACCGATGCCTGGTTCGCCGGCCAAGAGCAGCACTGAACCTGGGACGATTCCGCCACCTAATACACGATCTAATTCACTCTGCCCAGAGCTTTTTGCGGTGGCTACTTTTACGTCTACTTCACCAATTTTTTGTGCGGCGAAAGTTACTGGACCCGGTTGTATATTTTTTAATTTACTGGCACCTAATTCTTCAACTGTGCCCCAAGATTGGCATTCACCACAGCGCCCAACCCATTTAGCGGTATTCCACCCGCATTCTGTGCATCGATAGGCAAGGGTTTTGCTCATGAAGTTAATTTAATACCTAAGGCTGACTTTTACTCCCAGTTTGAAGCTGGGTGCAATTGCAGCGAAAGTAGAACTTTTTTTGCTTCACGACCAGGCAATTCTTTAATCGCAGAAATTGCTTTCATCCTGGCATCACAATGCGTTTTTAAAATCTCATAAGATGCTTCACCCATTAATTCAATAAGGGTGTCCTTCTCGCTGAGATAAACCGGGACTGAAGCTGTATGGGCTTCAGTATTTGAAGAGCAATACCAATCCATGTCATGACCACCGTCGCCCCAGTCACGACGTTGGTATTCCTCAATGGTGATAATTTGAAATTCAACTCCATCTTCATATTTTCTGTTGTTGTATGAACGACGAATCGGAAGTTGCCAGCACACGTCAGGCTTTGTTTCTTGCGGTTTGAGTCCATTTTTTAACGCATAGGAGTGCAGGGCGCAACCTTCACCGCCCGCGAAATCTTTGCGATTATGAAAAATGCATGCATCATGAAAAACGCTAGTTTTTAATTCTCCATCTTCATCTTTTTCGTACCAACCCTTTTTGGTTTTTCCAGCTTCATAATTTTGCCAAATGTCGGGGGTGAGTTTATTTACGTATTTTTGTACGCGTTTTTTTTCTTTTTTTGGATCGAAATGAGCGCCATGTACGCAGCATCCGTAATCAGGCTTATCTTTTTCAATACCTTTACAGCCATTACCAAAAATGCACTGCCAGCTAGAGGTAAGCCATGTTAGGTCACAGCGATAGATGGTCTCTTCAAATTCGGGATCTTCAAACTCCAGCCAAGCTCGGGGAAAATCGGTTGCAATTTCAGGCATGACCTCAAACATATCTGCTATCTAATCTTCTATTGACCCGCGCCCGTTTATGTGAATTTGTGAAGTCATACCCTAGGAGTGTGGTTAGAAGAACTTTCATGGAGTGGGTAGAGGCTGATCCACTAAGACAGCCCCTAGAGGCTAGTGGTTTCTTTAAAAACTTTGCTAAACGCTATGTTGCAGGTGAAGATATCTTTGAAGCCTTAGCGGTAAGCAAAAACTTTATTCAAGATAACTATTTAGTTTCTTTGGCTTACCTGCAAAAAAATGCTATTAATCCAAATGAGGCTGCCAATACACACCAGGTTTATCTTGAAATGCTAGAGCAAATTAGCCTGGCAAAATTAAATGACAAAACTGAAGTTTCAATTAAGCCGTCACAGTTAGGAAATAAAGAAAAGGCGGGCGCTCATCTATTTTCAATAATCACTAAAGCAAAAGAGTATGAGATTCCGGTGATAATCGAAGTGGATGATGGAGACGATCCTGATTGGATATTTGACATCACAAAAACCTTGCATGCAGAATACCCTGCTTGTGGGTTTACGCTGCTAAGCGAATTGAGAGGTGCGCAAGCCCAGGCAGAGGAATTGACTAATCAAGAGGTGCGGGTGCGACTAACCCGAGGAACCTATAAAACGCCTGAATGGCGGGGTTACCAAAAGATGATCGATGTTGATCGTTCCTATGTGAAGTGTCTTCGCACATTGTTAGAGGGCTCGGCCAAAGTAACAGTGGCAACCCATGACTCCCGGCTGATTGAGATTGCGGGCTTTATCGCCGCCGACGTTCAAAGAGAAGCAGGGAGCGTTGAATTTCAAATTACTCATGGAATGCCAAAGAGAAATCATGAGCGACTTCTAAACTTTGATCAACCAGTAAGGGTTTACCTACCATTTGGACCAGATTGGTATCCCTATGTGATGCGCAGAATTACTCATGCTCCAGAATCTTTGTTTCAGACGGTGAAGTCCTATTTATGAAAATTACCATTATTGGCTGTGGTGCTATGGGCGAAGCCATTTTAAAAGGTTGGTTAAAAGAGAACATTAATAAAGATGATCTTTTGATAGTGCAACGCAGCATAGAAAGAGCTAATTATCTTCGAGAAACTTATGTAGTTGAGGTGGTCGATGATATCGCATTAGCGCACGAGGCCGACGTGATTTTAATCGGCGTAAAGCCCCAAGACATAAAAGTAGTTTTAAACGAGTTAGGAAAGGTTATTAAGCCGCAGACTCTGGTCATTTCTATGGCCGTCGGAGTAACAACCAGCTTCATACTTGAACAATTAGGCACCTCGAACCCAGTAGTAAGAGCTATGCCAAACACTCCAGCTTTGGTTCAAAGAGGCACAACTGGCTTGGCAGCAGCGCCTACCTGCAATCTAGATTACTTAAACACCGCAAAGGAGCTACTTGAAACAGTCGGAACATGCGTAGTTGTTGCAGAAGACTTGATAGATGTAGTAGCTGCGGTTAGTGGCTCTGGGCCTGCCTACTTTTTTTGGTTAATTGAAAATTTAACTAACACTGCAGTTGCTCTAGGGTTAAGTAAAGAGGTCGCTGAATTGATTGTTAGAGAAACTTTTATCGGATCAGGCATGTTGTTAGATCAAACAAATGATTCTGCAGAGCAATTAAGAGCCAAAGTAACTTCACCTAAAGGTACAACTCAAGCTGCAATTGAGGTAATTGAAGCGAGCGGAGCTTCAAAGTTGGTTTACGAGGCGTTAAGTGCAGCAATTGCGCGTGCTCACCAGTTGCGGCAGGGTTAAATTTTCTCTCTAGTCTCAATCTTTGGTTTAGTCAAGGGCTACCCCACTTGCCACTCCCATTAGGTAGGGGCTAAGTTCGTCTCGAACACAAAAGCGGCGGAGGGGAAGCCATCGCATTTTGGGTTCGGAAAGAGGTAATGATGGCCGCAAATTCAGAGCGACCCTTAGGCGAGGTTCGGTTCCTCACTGTTGCAGAAGTTGCAACAAGTATGCGAGTATCAAAAATGACTGTTTACCGTCTAGTCCACTCCGGCACATTGCCAGCAGTGCGCGTAGGCCGCTCGTTC
>JALRKC010000053.1 GCA_023254955.1 Candidatus Nanopelagicales bacterium
AAGCCAGGTATGTCTAGAGATGAATTTAAGAAGCGTTGGGTTGATGAACATGCACTGTTCACCTTGAAATTTCCCAATCTAAAGGGATATGTCATCAATGTTCGCATTGAGGATTTTCAGCAAGAAGATGGCGAATTACCTTATGACGGCACAGCCGAGTTGTACTGGGATTCTCTTGAAGAAATGCAAGAGGATTTTGCCTCTAGAGAAGCTGAAATCGCTGGGGCGGATGCTGACTCTTTTACTATTATTCGCACTCATATATTTACCGAAGAATTCATCGCAAAGCCTAAGGCTTAGCAATGGCGAGCGAGATTGTTGTAGTAGGCGCTTGCATGTTTGATTTGATCAGTTATGTTCCGCGGTTTGTTAACAATGGTGAGACGCTTCATGGTCATGAGTTTCAAATGGGTTATGGCGGCAAGGGCGCAAATCAGGCGGTGATGGCTGCCAAATTAGGCTCTAAAGTTAAGTTAATTTCAAAATTAGGCGAGGATTTTTTTGGCAAGGGTACAGTTGAGAATTTAAAAAAATTTAATGTGAACTTGGATCATTTATATTTTACCGATAAAGCATTAAGTGGGGTGGCACCGATAACCGTGACCGATCAGGGTGAAAATTCAGTAATAATAGTAAGCGGGGCTAATAATTATTTAACGAAAGCTGAGATTGTAGCGGCAACAGAAGAAATCAAAAAAGCAAAATATTTATTGTGTCAATTAGAAATAGATCTTACCTTGACCCAAACTGCTCTGGAAATAGCGAAAGCGCATGGGGTAAAAACTATTTTGAACCCTGCCCCAGCGACAAATAAGCTACCAAAAGAGATTTATAAATTAGTGGATGTTTTTTGTCCGAATGAAACTGAAACTGAGATACTCACCCACGGGAAAACCGACTCACTCGAAACCGCCCAACAGCAGGCAAAAGTTTTGTTAGCAAGAGGCGTAAAGACGGTAATCATCACTCTCGGAGAGCGCGGTTGTCTGATCGTTGATGCCAATGAAAGTTTTCACATTCCAGCTCCGAAGGTTAATGTTGTAGATACCGTAGGCGCGGGAGATTGCTTTGTAGGCTCATTAGCGCATTTTTTAGCGAATGGTTTGGATCTTAAATCTGCAGCAAGTCGGGCAGTTGAGATAGCCTCAATTAGCGTGCAGGCTAAAGGGACCCAAACAAGTTTTCCAACTAAAGATGAAGTGACTGACTCGATAATGAATTTTTAGAGCGGGTTTAATATTTTTAACTCACTAGGTTTTTCGAGAAAATTAGGGCCAATTTCATTAATTCTTTTTACATGCGAAGTTTGCATATGAGCATCCCACGCCGATTTACTAGACCACTTTTCCATCATCACCCATACTGACTCACCGGCTGAATGAACTAGATCATAAAGTTCACATCCGGCTTCTTGGCGGGTTGCCTCAATCAATTCCTCAAATGCATCCTTAGCCTCATCTGTTTTACCTTGCTTGGGGTAAATCGTGGCGATCAAATACAAGGGGTGGGACATATAGTGAACTATATAACAATCAGGTAAATTACTTGAAGATGTAACTACAAGTGCTCTAGAGTTCAAAATCTCTAGAACGTCAGATATTTCTGGGAAAGGATGAAACCGCATATGGTGCAGCCGCCACTTTTAGAAGTTACGGGTGTAAGCAAAGGGTTTCCCGGAGTTCAGGCTCTAGATAAAGTGCAATTTGAATTAAGAGCTGGTGAAGTTCACGCCTTAGTAGGCGAAAATGGCGCCGGTAAATCAACTCTGATGAAGATTCTCTCTGGTATCTACAAAAAAGACGCCGGAACTCTAAAAATTAACGGCGCTGAAATGGAAATAGCTGATCCCTATCATGCGCAAATGTCAGGAATAAGCATTATTCACCAAGAGATGAACTTGATGCCACATTTAACTGTTGCGCAAAATATTTTAATCGGCAGAGAACCTAGAATTGCAAAAATTTTTTTGAGTGAAAAAGAATTAAATAAAAGAGCACAAGAATTACTTGATGAATTAGGTTTGTCACTTCGCACGAAAGATATAGTTGAGAATCTCACGGTCGCAAAACAGCAAATGGTGGAGATTGCCAAAGCACTTTCATATAAATCAGACATCATCATCATGGATGAACCAACTAGTGCATTAACAAAAGCAGAGACCGAAACTTTATTTGAAATAATTAAGAATTTAAAAGATGCTGGAAAAGGAATAATTTATATATCTCATCGAATGGAAGAACTAACACAAATTTCTGATCGAATTACAGTTTTTAGAGATGGTCGCTATATCGATACTCTTGAAACTAAAACAACAGAAATAAGCAAAATAATTTCATTAATGGTCGGTCGTGAAGTTGATCAAAATGCGAGACCTGATTTAACTAAACAAGATGATTCAGCCATTGTCCTAAAAGTTGAAGGGTTATCAACTAGACGGCTTTTGCAGAATGTCACATTTGATTTACGAAAAGGTGAAATTCTGGGATTTGCAGGTTTGATGGGCGCTGGTAGAACTGAAGTTGCGCTTGCAATGATCGGAAAAGACAAAATTCAAAGCGGCAAAATTTTAGTAAACGGCAAGGCGGTAAGAGTTAAGAATCCGGCACAAGCAGTAGAAGCTGGAATTGGCTACCTATCTGAAGATCGTAAACGCTTTGGGTTACTCCTTAGTCAAGACGTGATATTTAATACGGTGCTCTCTTCGGTTACTAAATTTATTAATGCCCTTGGCATTTTCAACAGTCCACGAGCCAAGCGGCAAACTGAAGCGTCAATTGACTCCCTGCAGATTAAAACACCCTCAGCATCACAGACGGTCAAGAACTTATCTGGTGGAAACCAGCAAAAAGTAGTTATTGCTAAATGGTTGACGCGAGAGTGTGACATACTAATCTTCGATGAACCAACTCGTGGAATTGATGTTGGTGCTAAAGAAGAGATTTATAAATTGCTAAAAGATCTCTCTAATCAGGGCAAGTCGATCATCATGATTTCAAGTGAACTTCCTGAGATTTTAAGAATGTCTGATCGCATTTTGGTTATGTGCGAAGGGCGAGTGACTGGTGTTTTAAATAATCGAGATGCAGATCAAGAAAACATTATGCAATTAGCAACAAAGTTTAGGTCATAGAGAGGAAACTATGTCGAAAGTTGAAGCACAGAAGTTTGCTGAAGAAGATTCAAATCTAGGTATGGCCACAGCGATAAAGCGTAGACTGCAACAATCTCTGGCTTTTGCAAGCCTGGTTGCCATCTTCATATTTTTTGCCTTTGCCAACCCTGCATTTGCCACCCTTTCAAACATCAACGGCATATTGCTCTCTACGGCAGTGATTGGCTTGTTAGCAGTCGGCACAACTTTCGTGATTATTACTGCAGGCATCGATCTCTCAATTGGAACTGGAGTGACTCTAACTGCAGTGATGACCGCGTACGCCATAAAAAACTTGGGATTACCAGTTTGGCTAGGTGTTGTTGTAGGAATAGTCACAGGCGCTTTGATGGGACTTGTTAATGGTCTTAACATAACTTACTTACAACTCCCACCTTTTATTGCGACATTGGCGATGATGCTTATTGCAAAGGGATTAGCTCTGGTCATAAGTGGAACTGCACCAATTTATGTGTCGGGAATTGGAAATTTTGAAGAAATCGCGTTGGGATCAATCGTTCCAGGATGGAATACTCCTAATGCGGTAGTCATTTTGTTTGTCTCTGCCGTCGTGGCCTCGTTCATTCTTAATAGAACGGTTTTAGGTAGGTATACCTTTGCCATTGGCAGCAACGAAGAAGCAACCGCAATTAGCGGTATCAATGTGCGAAAGTGGAAAATAATAATTTATATAGTTGGGGGCATTTTTATCGGTTTAGCGGGCGTGGTTCTTACTTCACGGCTTGGTTCAGCTCAACCTGCTCTCGGAATGGGCTATGAACTTGAAGCGATAGCTGCTGTAATTATCGGCGGCACATCGCTAATGGGTGGCAGAGGTTCGATTCTTGGTACGGTAATCGGTGCTTTAATCATGTCGGTGTTAATAAATGGATTGAGAATAATGTCAATTCAACAAGAATGGCAGACTGTCGTGGTTGGATTTGTCATTATTTTTGCAGTTTATACCGATTCTTTGCGGCGAAGACGCGGCTTGTAGTCTTTCTTAATTACGACACCAAGGAAAGAACTTAATGCCTATTCACTCCGTCGACCCTAAAACTGGGGAAACACTTGCTGATCCATTTCACGATTCATCGCTGACTGAAATTAATAGTTTAATCGAAGAAAGCCAAGCAGCTTTTGAAGTTTGGTCTGAAGTTAAGCCAGAAAGTCGCGCAAAAGTATTAGAGGCAATCGCAACTGCGCTTGATGCGAATGTCGAAGAATTAGCAAAATTAGCTGACGCAGAGACAGCACTTGGCAATGCTCGGTTAGTTGGAGAAGTTGCGAGAACTACCTTTCAATTGAGAATGTTTGCGAGTGAATTAACAAAAAAAGAACTTTTAAAAGAAGATTTTGATGAAAAAATTGAAGGCGCACCACCGCAAGGAAGGCCTCAACTACATAGAAGTTGGGTTGCCCTTGGCCCAGTTGCAGTTTTTGGGGCAAGTAATTTCCCTTTTGCCTTTGGGGAACTT
>JALRKC010000054.1 GCA_023254955.1 Candidatus Nanopelagicales bacterium
CGTCACGTTGTAAATCTATGAAACTCACCTGCGCTAATTCATCTTCTGGCAAAATTCCAAAAAATATCGCAGGCGGGTTTGCAACTTTGCCAAAGTCACCGGCAACTGTACCTACTGCACTAATACCCTTAGGGAGATCTTGTAAAACAAAGGCAGCTTTTTCTTTAATCCACTTTGGTTTGATCCCTATAAAAGTAGCTAAGTGCACCGTGGGTGTCCAGCCTCCAGAAACCGCAAGCAAATCACATGAGATTTCTTTTGTTTTATTTATATTTTTTCCAGACAGGTCTACCTGCGAAATTTCAACCGAACTTAATTCGCCATTTTGATCTGCACCACTATTTGTTATGGTCGAATTAAAAAATAGTTCGATTCCCAGAGATTTGACTTCATTGACTAAATTCCCTGAAACTTTAGAGCGAACATCTACGATCGCATGTACTTTTACACCGTTTTTATGAAGTCGCAATGCATCTAGATAACCTTGATTATCAACAGTTACTACTACAGCATTTTTAAAAATATTAACCTGGTATTTATCTACATAAGTTGCTGCCGCATGAGAAAGCATGATTCCGGGGCGATCGTTATTAGGGAAAACTAAGTATCTTTGAAAAGCCCCGGTCGCTAAAATTATTTCTTTTGCTCGGATGTGCCAAGTTCTAATGCGAGCTATTTTTGGATCATAGTTGGCAGCTAGGTGGTCAGTTCTTCGTTCAATTGCTACTACATAACCTTGGTCATAAAGTCCAACTGCAGTAGTTCTTTGCAGGTGTACCAAATTTGGTGCCTCGAGTACCGCTAATAGTTCTGGGTCAATTACTTGATTACTTTGAGAAGCAAAGCCACCTGGAGTGGGGGCATCATCAATTAGCATCACGCGTTGATTCTTTTTAATTGCTGATTTAGCTGCTCGTAAGCCAGCTAATCCTGCGCCAATAATTAATACTTCAACATGACGATTTGCTTTGTCGTAACGCGCATCATCGTTAACGTTTGGAAGATCCCCGATACCAGCTAAACCTCTAGCAGCTAGTCCAGCTACCAATTCAACTTGAGTTGCGGGAAACATTGGTTCCCCGGCGCCAGAGTCAATTTGCACTAAAGCACACGGCTCCTCAGCGCCTAGTGCCATAACTCCACGAGGACGAGAAAGGTAAGTGCTTTCGGTAAAGGTTTTTATTCCATTTTTAAGTAATGCTGCAGCTAGTGGCTCACCTTTCTGCCCACTTAGGATTTTTGCATCAAATTCAAAATTAACTAGGCTCATTGCGGCCTCTCAGGTGCTTGAGTAAAAGGCTTATAGCTTGGCCCAAATTGATGGGTTGCAGTATTTCGCCAGAGGTTGAACCAGCGCCTGCAGCCGGCTGTGTGTACCCAGCGCTCTTGATACCAACCTTTTGGGTTATCGCGATAGAAAATATATTCAGCCCAAGCTTCATCGCTTAATTGATCTGGATTTTCGGGATATGACACGTGAGCTTGTGATCCGTAATGAAATTCTGTTTCATCACGCGCGCCGCACCAAGGGCAATCAATAGAGAGCATTTAATTCCTTAGTGAGCAACACCGGCAGCGCCGTGTTCATCGATTAGGTGACCAGTGGTAAATCTTTTAAGCGAATAGTTCTTTGCCAATTCATGAGGCCGGTTATTTGCAATGGTGTCTGCATATACCCAACCAGAGCCAGGAGTTGCTTTAAAGCCGCCAGTTCCCCAGCCAGAATTAATAAAAAGATTTTCAACAGGAGTTAAACCTAAAATCGGCGAGGCATCAGGCGCAATGTCTACAATCCCACCCCAAGTTCTTAACAGGTGGGCGCGAGAAAAAATCGGAAATAGTTCGCATGCTGCTGCTAATTGGTGTTCGATTACATGAAAGCCACCGCGCTGGGTATAGGAATTAAAGGCATCTGTACCCGCACCCATAACCAACTCACCCTTGTGAGCTTGACTTACATAAACGTGCACCGCTCCACTCATAATTACTGTATCTAATACTTGTTCAAGTAGTTCTGATACCAAAGCTTGTAAAGTGCGACTCTGTAAGGGAACTCTAAATCCAGCCATTTGTGTCAGAGTTGAGGTATGGCCCGCCGCCGCTAGAGCGACTTTGTTTGCTGCAATAAATCCTAAATTGGTTTCAACGCCTTGGACTTTGCCTTTTTCAACTTTGATACCAGTTACTTCGCATCCCTGAATTAGATCTACACCCATATCATCAGCAGCTTTTGCGTACCCCCAGGCAACCCAATCATGTTTAGCAATGCCACCGCGGGCCTGATAAGTTGCGCCCATAATGGGATAACGAATTTTGTCACTAATGTTTAAGATCGGCGCGATTTTTTTTGCTTCTTCAGGGGTTAGCCATTCGGTGTCAATACCGTTTACTTTGTTTGCATAAAAATTTCTTTGCTTGCTGCGCACATCACCTACGCTATGAGCCAAAGTCATAACCCCGCGTTGGCTAAAAAACATCTCATAACCAACTTCTTCTTCTAAATTTTCCCAGAGTTTTAGTGAGTGCTCATAAATTCCGGCACTCTCATCCCAGAGGTAATTTGAGCGAATGATGGTGGTGTTTCTCGCCATGTTTCCACCAGCTAGCCAGCCTTTTTCAAGTACTGCCACATTAGTAATTCCAAAATTTTTTGCTAAGTAATAAGCAGTAGCCAACCCATGCCCGCCGGCACCAATAATGATGACGTCATAAGCCTTTTTTAATTCAGGCTTGCGCCATAAGAAATCTGGATGTTCTGGAAGTTCAGCTGTACGCCGGCGAGTTAATGGCCCACTCATGCTTTTAACCTCGTCATTTCTGGATCAAACAGGGGATCAGCTGCAACTTCAGCGCTTACTAATTTATCAAAGTAAGCGATTGAAACCTTTGTGCCTTTGTTTGTGAATGAAACAGGCAGCCAGGCGTAAGCAATTGGGTGTCCAACTGAATGACCAAAGTAGGCGCTAGTGGTGTAACCGACTGGTTCATTGTTAACGATTACCGGCTCTTTACCCATAACCACTTCTTCATTGTTATGAATTTTTAAGCACACTAATTTCTTATCTAATTTTTCAGGATCAACTTTTGCGAGAGCTTCAGCGCCTATAAAGCCACCGGTTTTTCTAACTGCAAAACCTAATCCTGCTTCATAAGGGTTATGTTCACTCGTCATATCAGCACCAAATGATCGGTAACCTTTTTCTAATCGCATTGAATTAAATGCACCACGACCAGCTGCGATGAGCTCAAATGCTTGGCCTGCTTGCCAGATAGTGTCCCAAAGTTTTAACGCCATATCAGCTTCTACGTAAACTTCAAAACCTAATTCTCCAACATAGCTCAAACGCCAGAGTGTTACCGGTACTTGGCCTAAATATGTTTGTTTCGCTTTAAAATATTTAATTGAATCATTAGATAGATCATCTTCACAAATACTTTGTAAGAGCTTTCTTGCATTTGGTCCAAAGACTCCTAGCACAGCGGTGCCACTTGTGATATCTCTAACTTGAACGGTATCAGGTGCATAACTTTGTAAGCGGACTAAATCAACATTGCCATTAGCGCCGATTACAAAATGATCATTTTCAAGTTTTGTAATTGTTATATCACTTAAAATCCCGCCGGTTTCAGCCAACATTAGACAGTAGGTAATCGAGCCGATTGGTTTGTCTAAGTTTCCGGTGGTCATCTTCATCAAAAATTCTTGACTGCCTTTACCAACTACTTCTAATCGTTTTAGGGAAGTAAGGTCAAACATTCCAACTTTTTCTCGAACATGCAATGCTTCAGCTCCGCATATTGGTGACCAATATTGACTTGCCCAATCATTTCTCGAAGGTATTGAATAGCCTGCTAGAAGATTTTTATTTGCTTCATACCATTGTGGTCGCTCAAAACCACTAGCTTCGAGAAATACTCCACCTAGTTCTTGTTGACGTTGATAAAAGCCAGTGGTTCTAAGAGGTCTTGGTGCCTCCATTGGTTGCAACGGATGCAAGATGTCATAAACCTCGATGTAGTTTTGCTCGCCTCGCATTTGAATATGCTCTGGGCCTAATTGATGCTTTTCAAATCGATTTACATCACAATCGTGAACTGTAATTGAGGGCTGTCCATCAACTAACCACTCAGCAATTGCTCTGGCAACACCAGCAGAGTGAGTAACCCAGACAGCTTCTGCCACCCAAAAACCTTTTAGGCCTTTCCATTCACCCATTAATGGGTTGCCATCAACGGTAAATGAAAACAAACCATTCATTCCAGAAGTAATTTTTGCACTCTTTAAATCAGGTAAAATTTCTGAACTGTGTTCCATGGCGCCAACCCACTCGGGAGCAGTGAATTCAAGCATTGAAGGCATAGTGGCGGCTTTATCAAACGGAACAATGTCTTTTGCTTTAACTGGCAATGGTTTGTGGCCATACCAACCAACGCCCAAACCTTTACCGCGTTGGCGGTAATACAAATCATGATCTTGGTTTCTTAAA
>JALRKC010000055.1 GCA_023254955.1 Candidatus Nanopelagicales bacterium
ACCACTTTTTTCTTTGTCCCACAAAATCATAAGAAACTTCTCCGGTATAAAGCCGGTCACCTAAGTTAGAGAATCTACTCAATTTTTCACCTCCAAGGGTTTACGCAATCCAGTAAGTTTTGACGAAAGATTCACTAAGCGAGATCTTCCAAACATAGTCACTAGTGGCTTAGTAAATAAGAAGGCAATAATTAGGTCGATCACTGTGAAAATACCCAAGGTAAAGGCAAAACCTCTTACGCTACCTACGCTTAAGGCGTAAAGCACGATGGAAACTAACAGTGTTACAAAGTCTGCTGCGATCAAAGTTCGACGTGCTCTGATCCATCCCGATTCAGTAGCTACTCGAACTGATTTTCCTTCTCGTAGCTCATCTCTAATTCTTTCAAAGTAAACAACAAAAGAGTCAACAGTGATTCCAATGGAGACGATCGCTCCGGCAACTCCTGCCAAAGTGAGGGTAAAACCTAAGCTTCTACCAAAAGCGATAAATAAGAACCAAGCAAGCACGCCGGCCAAAGCCAAGCTCAAAATTGCAATTACTCCAAGAAGTCGGTAATAGCCCAGTAAATAAACCGCGACCAAAATTAAACCGATTAGACCCGCGATAAGCCCTGCGTCTAGTTGATCACTACCTAGCGTTGGGCTGATAGCTGAACTTTCAGCAATTTCTAAAGAAACCGGCAAAGCACCAAACTTAAGTACCTGGGCAAGTTGTCTAGCACTTTCAACTGTGAAGTTGCCTTCGATTTGTGCAGAACCACCCAAAATGGGCTCAGAAAAAAATGGCGAAGATTGCACTAAGCCATCAAGCACAATTCCAAATTGATTTTGTGGTGAAGGTAGCGCGCTTAAACGAGTTGAAGCTTCGGCAAGTTTTCTGCCGCCTTCAGAATCAAAACTCAAAGTAACAATCCAGCCACCTGCACCTTGATCTGGCAAAGCAGGCGCGGAATCGGTTAACTGATCACCGGTGATGAAAGCTGGTTCAAGTAAATATTTAAAAGTGCCATCCTGCGAGCATGTAACGATGTACTTGGTTGGATCATCGGGAATGCCGCCTTGCAATACTCCTGGAGTAAAACAATCCACGCTGGCATAAACCTCAACCAAATCATCTGGGTTATCGGCCGACACCGGAACTCGCGGCACCTCTACCTGCTCAACTCCTTGGGCAGGTGTGGGAATACCAGTAGTGGTAGCAAGTACTGGTCTGAAATCTAAGCGCGCAGTTTGTTTAAGTAAATTTGCAATTCCTTCAGGATTTTCACCTGGCACCGAAACAACTATTGCCGCATTTTCACCCGTTCCCTGCACGGCTACTTCTGCTTCTGCGACGCCGAAGCCATCAACTCTTTGGCGAATAATTTCAACGGTTTGATTTATTTGATCTTCAGTTAGTGTGCCGACAACTCCCTCAGCAACTTGCGGAGTCAAAATAACTTGTGAGCCACCTTGTAAATCAAGGCCTAGCCTTGGTTGAGTTGAGGCGCCTGGCCAATAAGCCCATAAACCTAATGCAAGAGTCAGCACTACAAAAAAAATGAAAGCTCTAAGTGGTTTAGTTTTTGCTGCCACTTAACCAATCACCTTTTCTACACAATAAAAGTCGCAACTAAATGCGACCGTGCCTATTATGTCGCATCTTTGACTGCTTCATGAAAATGAGGGGTTTTAATCAGAAAAGGTCTAGAGATTCTTGCCGGTTTAGGTTTTGTGGTGGGGTTTTGCCCAAAACCTGATAGGCCAAAAGTGTGGCCACTCGCCCTCTATTGCTTCTTGCCAAATAGCCGCTTCTGACCAAGTAGGGCTCAGCCATTTGCTCAACAATGTCTGCCTCTTCGCCGATAGCCATCGCCAAAGTACCCAAACCCACTGGCCCGCCACCAAATTTGGTAATCAAAGCTTGCAAGATCGCCCGATCAATTCGATCCAAGCCATGTTCGTCTATCTCAAAAAGCTTCAAAGCCGCTTCTGATGACTCAAGAGTTATGTTTCCTGAGCCATGAACTTGAGCAAAATCTCTTACTCTTCTTAATAAGCGATTTGCTATTCGCGGGGTTCCGCGGCTGCGACGAGAAATCTCTTTTGCGCTGATCGTGTCAATTTGGATATTTAACAATTTTGCTGAGCGTAAAACTATTTGCTCTAATTCATTGTCTGGGTAAAAATCTAAATAGGCGGTAAAGCCAAATCGGTCACGCAAGGGGCTTGGCAATAACCCGGCTCTAGTAGTTGCCCCGATGAGTGTGAAATTTGGTAAGTCCAAACTAATCGCGTTAGCTCCCACGCCTTTTCCAACTACTACATCTACGCGAAAATCTTCCATTGCTAAATAAAGCATTTCTTCGGCCGGGCGCGCTAAGCGATGAATTTCGTCAATAAACAAAATTTCACCCGGCTCTAAGGAACTCAAAACTGCTGCTAAATCACCTGCGTGGGCAATAGCTGGCCCTGAAGTCACCCGCATCGGGGAGCCCAATTCTTTTGCCACAATCGCTGCAAGAGTTGTCTTACCTAACCCGGGTGGTCCGGAGAGCAAAATGTGTTCAGCAGAAGCTTTTCGACCAATTGCTGCATCTAAAATTAATTTAAGTTGATCTCTAACTCGATCTTGACCAATGAACTGATCTAACTCTGTAGGGCGCAAAGCGCCTTCTAGCGCGGCTTCATCTTGTCTTAAGCCTAATTTTAAAATCTCAACTGCTGCGCTGTCTGGTTCTTCCACTTACTTAACCTTACTTAAACTACTCAAGGCTAAACGCAAGGCTTGCGATAAATCTTTACTTTCTTTCACTTCAGCAAGTTCACTGGCAGCCGTGGCTTCTTTAGCGCTCCAACCTAAACCTTCAAGTGCCTTGATTAAATCACCCTGCCAAGAAACAGGGCTCAATTCTGTAATTGGTTTTAATTTTTCGCTTAATTCTAGAATTATTCTTTGGGCACTTTTTTTGCCGATTCCCGGAATTGCCATGATTTTTTCTAGGTTTTGGCTGAGAATATTTTGATGCAACTCATTTGCGCCCATGACACTAACTGCATTTAAGGCAATCTTCGGCCCAATTCCTGAAACCGAGCGCAAAGCCAAAAACATTTCTCGCTCTTGGTTATCAGCGAAGCCATAAAGCAGCATGGCATCTTCTCTAACGATCATCACTGTCGGAAGCTTTATTTCATCTCCCACCGATTTGCCATGCAGCGTGTTACTAGAAACCGTAACCGCTAAACCCACACCGGCCACGGAGATTGTTAAATTTAAGCCATCAATCTCGGCTATGCGTCCACTTAAAAAATTAATCATGAAACTCTTCTAGTCAACTTTGGATTTTGCCACAAATTGCATATTCCCAGAGCAATTGCGTCAGCCGCGTCAGCCGGCTTGGGATCTTCTTTTAAATTGCAAATTTTTCGAACCATTTGGGTAACTTGTTTTTTATCAGCTCTTCCAGACCCAGTTACTGCCGCTTTCACTTGGGTTGGAGTGTGAGTTACAACTTTGATTTCACTTCTTGCCGCCACTAACATCGCCACCCCGGCTGCTTGAGCCGTACCCATCACGCTGCGTAAATTGTGTTGGCTAAAAATTTGCTCTATCGCCATAACTTCAGGTTTGAATTCTTGAACAACTGAGATTAAAACTCGCTCTAACTGCCTAAGCCTTTCGGCAACAGGCAAAGCTGGCAAAGTTCTAGCAACTTGCACCTGCAAGAGTTCGACTTTGCGACTGGGTGCTTCTTGCACTATGGCAATTCCACAACGGGTCAATCCAGGGTCGACGCCCATGACGCGCATGAGATGACCTTTCTCATCGGATGACTAGATGCTAGCCAACTTTCGCCATGATTTCGTCTGACACATCAAAGTTTGCGTAAACATTTTGTACGTCATCCAAATCCTCAATGGCTTCAATCAATTCAAACATTTTTTTTGCGCCCTGTTCGTCTAGTTCCACAGTCATACTCGGAACAAATGAGGCATCAGCTGATTCGTAATCCAATTGGGCATTTTGCAAGCCAGTTCTAACCTGCACTAAATCACTAGCGTCGCTAATAATCTCCCAAGATTCGCCTAAGTCATTAACTTCTTCAGCGCCTGCTTCTAATACAACTTCTAATAATTTATCTTCATCTGGGCAAGATTGTTTAGAAACAATAATTACGCCCTTGCGATTGAACAAATAAGAGACACTTCCTGGGTCTGCCATGTTGCCGTGATTTCGCGTAACTGCCACTCTGACTTCACTTGCAGCGCGATTTCTGTTATCGGTCAAGCATTCAATTAAAACTGCCACACCACTTGGCCCGTAGCCCTCATACATAATAGTTTGATAATCCGCAGCTCCCGTATCTAAGCCGCCACCTCTTTTTATGGCTCGTTCAATGTTGTCAACTGGCACTGATGATT
>JALRKC010000056.1:0-294 GCA_023254955.1 Candidatus Nanopelagicales bacterium
GGAACTTTAACTATTGCAACTGGTGAGCCTGCTTATTATCCATGGGTTTTGGAAGATACTCCAGAATCAGGCGAAGGCTTTGAGCCAGCAGTTGCATATGCGGTAGCTGCTGAACTTGGCTACGCACCTGAAGAAGTTACTTGGGTTAGAACAACTTTTGATGGCGCAATTGCTCCAGGTCCAAAAACATTTGATTTCAACTTGCAGCAATATTCAATAACTGAAGAGCGCAAGCAAGTTGTTGACTTTTCAAGTGGTTACTACTACGTAACTCAAGCAATTGTTTCTGCTGAA
>JALRKC010000056.1:304-4362 GCA_023254955.1 Candidatus Nanopelagicales bacterium
GAGCGCAAAATTGGGTGCTGCAGTTGGAACAACTTCTTTAACCGCCGCTGAAACCATTATTGCTCCTGACGCTGAAATTTCAGTATTCAATGACAATGCAGCTGCAGTGCAAGCACTAAAGAATGGTCAAGTTGATGGTCTAGTTGTTGACCTTCCAACTGCTTTCTATTTATCAGCCGTTGAAATTGAAGGTGGCGTAATTGTTGGTCAATTGCCGGCTGATCCAAATACTCCAGAGCAATTTGGATTATTGCTTGCTAAAGACAGCCCACTTACTGATTGTGTTTCTCAAGCAGTAGACACTCTCAGAGCTAATGGAACTTTAGCTGAGATTGAAGCAACTTGGTTAGCTGCTAATCAAGGCGCTCCAGTTCTTCAATAAGAACTAAAAGCAGAATCATGACCCGTTCGAATAAAGAAAACTTCTCGAACGGGTCATGGTATCCGAGTGAATTAGAGCTTGCGCGGCAAAACATCCGCAGTCAGCAAGCGAGAAAAAGAATTGTAATCGCAACTCTCTCCAGTGTTTTTGTACTAGGCAGTTTGGTTATTTTTGTAATTAGCTCACCAGGCTGGGAGTTATTTAAACAGACTTATTTAGATTTTGATTACGGGCTTGAAGTCTTACCAATAGTGGCACGAGGAATTACTACCAATATACGCTTGACCATAATTGCCAGTATTTTGATTACTATTTTGGCTTTACTGCTTGCCTTGGCTCGGACTTCTAAAGCCGCCGCGCTTACTCCTTTCAGAATTCTGGCTACGGTTTATGTTGATGTTTTTAGAGGCGTACCCCTACTGTTAGTTATTTTGCTCGTTGGATTTGGAATTCCAGCTCTTGGAATTAAAGGGCTTACTGGAAACGTGCTAATTCTAGGTACCATCGCGGTGGTATTAACTTATTCAGCATATGTAGCTGAAGTTTTTAGAAGTGGAATTCTTAGCATTCACCCCAGTCAAAGGGCTGCAGCAAGATCGCTTGGCTTAACCCAAGCCCAAGCTATGCGGTATGTAATTTTGCCGCAGGCGGTCAAAAGAGTTATTCCTCCTTTGCTTAATGATTTAGTAGCTCTAATAAAGGACACTGGGTTAGTTTCTATTCTTGGAGTGATCGATGCAGTTAGGGCCGCACAAATTCAAACGAGTAAAACTTTTAATTACACTCCTTACATCGTGGCAGCGATTTTATTTTTAATAATCACTGTCCCCTTGACCAGATTTACTGATCGAGCGCTTCAAAAAAGTATTGCTGAACAAAACTCACAAGGCACCACATGAAACCAGTTCTATCTGTTCAAAAGGTAAGAAAAAGTTTTGGTGAAAATGTTGTTCTCGGTGAAGTATCAATTGAGGTTCCAGAACACAGCGCCACTGTGCTAATCGGTGCCTCTGGCTCTGGAAAATCTACTTTACTTAGATGCATTAACCTGTTGGAGCAAATTGATGATGGTGCAATCTACTTAGACCAAGAAGAAATCACTAGTCCTTTAGTAGATGTTGATAAAGCGCGCATGCGGATGGGAATCGTCTTTCAGAGTTTTAACTTATTTCCTCACATGAGAGTAATAGACAATATAACACTTGCCCCGATAAAAGTTCATAAAATTAAAAAAGAACAAGCACGAGAAGAAGCGAAACTTTTATTAGACAAGTTTGGACTTTTAGACAAAGCGGAAGAATTCCCTGATCGCTTGAGCGGTGGCCAGCAACAACGTGTAGCAATCATTCGATCAATTGCCACCCATCCACGAGCTCTCTTGTTAGATGAAATAACTTCAGCACTGGATCCAGTTTTAGTAAATGAAGTTTTGGAGTCAATTAAAGAATTGAAGAAAGAGGGCATGACCATGATCATTGCCACTCATGAAATGAGTTTTGCCAGATTGGTAGCTGATGAAGTCTGCTTTTTAGAAAAAGGATCAATAGCTGAAAGAGGATCTGCGGCTCAAGTATTAGAAAATCCCCAAGATTCAAGAACTAAGGAATTCCTGCGTCGGGTAATTGCTAAATAGAGTTTTAGTTAGTAGTCTCAATAAATCTACAATAAAGGGGTTGTTTTGACATTTGGGCAAATAAGTAAAGTTTTCGTTAGACCAGTTCTGATCTCTGCAGTGATTAATGCGATTGTGTTTTTTGTTGCCGTGCAAATTAGTGGCGACATCATCACCAGCAATGAGCCAATTATGACAATAACTGTCTTTCATGTTATTGGTTTCACTATTTTTCAAGGTGGAATTCTTGGTGCAATATTTGCCTGGTTAATGTTGAAAACAAAGACTCCAAAGAAGAGTTGGCAAATTTATGCAACAGTACTTTTGGTCGTATCTTTTGCTTTACCTTTCGGTGGCGTACAAACCACCACAATGGCACTATGGCTTAATTTGCTGCACTTAATTGCTGGAATTGTAATTATTCCGGCTGTTGCTAAAGGGTTACCAGCGTCAAAGTAATAATTTTCATGAAAGAACTATTTATAATGCTTTCTGAATTTTAATATCGCTATAGGCGTGTACTCGTTCACAGATTTTTTTTAACACTTCGCCAACATCACCTGCGCCAGCGCTAAAAGAATCAGCATCAATTGCTAGAGGTGCCCCGATAACAACTAGCGGTGCTCCAAATGCTGGAGTTTGTATGGCCTGTTCTAACGTCAATCCACCAACTGCTTGCACTGGGACATTGACTGCCTCAACAACTTCTTTAAGTTGATCTAGGGGATTTGGCGGGCGCAAGCCACTTGCCGCAATTCCACCTCTTTCGTCGTAACCAATATGGTGAATCACCATGTCGCAGCCAAGTGCTTCTAAATCTCTTGCACCTTGCACCATATCTGGGCAACCTAAATTGTCACCCATCACAACTACTGAAAAATCCTTACCAGCCTGCACTACTCTCTTAACAGTTTCTTCGTGTGCTCTTGCCATCACCACAACATGTGTGGCGCCAGCTTTAGCCATCATTTCAGCTTCTAGATAACCACCATCCATAGTTTTTAAATCTGCCACTATCGGAGTATCGGGGAATTCTTTTCTTAATGCTTTAACTCCATGCAACCCTTCAGCCAAAATTAAGGGAGTTCCCGCCTCCAGCCAATCAACTCCAGCATTCATTGCCACGTGAGCCATTTCTATGGCTTCATTTATATCGGTTAAATCTAGAGATATTTGAACGATTGGTTTCATATCACAATGTTATAAGTCTGCTTTTCAGGTTTTTTAACTAGGATTGATTCTTGTGATTAAGGAGCATTCTTGACTGAATCAAAAATTGCCAATCTTCAACCTGCTTGGTCGGCGGTTCCCCTTGGAACTGCTGGAGTTGCAGTAGTTAGCCTTTTCGATCCGATACCAAATTTAGATTTTGATGACCTTGTTGGCTTCACTCTCGCAGTTATTGCTTTATTGCTCTTCTTGGAATTGGATTTTTGAATTTAATAAGAATTTTTAAATATAAAGCGGAATTTAAAGAAGATCTCAAGCACCCAATGTTTGGTGCCATGATTGGAACCTTGCCGGCTAGCTCACTAGTAGTTGGGTTGGCATTAGCGCAACTTGGTAAAACTTTTTTAATTTTTGAAGAAGTACTTGGCTTTGTAGCTTTTGGATTGATGCTTTTAGGTGTGGTTGGTGCGCTACTAGTTGGAGTTCTGTTTTTTAGCGGAGTTGTTAAAAATCAAGAATTACCTGCCGGAATGATTTCTGGTACTTGGTTTATTCCCATTGTGGTTTTTGTCTTAGTGCCAAGTGTGGTAATTCGAATCTCAGAGTTAACTGGTGTTTTTAATGGTGGTTTAACCTATTTACTTACCTTTGGTGCTTTGGGCGCTGGCCTACTACTTTTTATATTTTTGGGTGCGGTTGTGGCTTGGCGTTTAATCGCTACTCCTCCACCACCAGCGCAGATGTCTCCAACATGGATTATTTGGTTGGCACCCGCTGGAGCTGGTGGTTTAGGTGTACTCGCTTCAATGCGAATGTTGCAGGTATTTAATGACCAAAACTTAAATCTCATCGTAGAAATCATAGGAATCTTTGGTGCTTCTTTGTTATGGGGAT
>JALRKC010000057.1 GCA_023254955.1 Candidatus Nanopelagicales bacterium
CTTGATAAAAAGAAAGACCTGCCATAGTTTCATGAGCCACCTCTGGGTTTAATCCCACCATTGATGGATCATCTAATGTTTCAATGAAGGCCATAGTGTGGCCAATAGTTGGTAAGAAGGTGTCGCCTCTTGGTTCGTTTGGTTTTGGCTCCATGGCAAAACGCATCTGATAACCCTGGTCTTTTACATAACCAATTAAAAAGTTCATAGCTTCCCTATAGCGCTCAAGCGCATCCAACGGATACTTTGAACCAGCGGCTTCTACTCCCTCGCGGCCTCCCCAAAAAACAATTGTTGGTGCGCCAAATTCGGCTCCCACATCAATTGATCTCATCACTTTTTGCAAGGCAAATTTTCTTACCTCGGGGTCATTGCTGGTAAAGGCGCCGTCTTTAAAGCAAGGCAAGGTAAATAGATTTGTGGTAGCCATTGACACAACAATGCCTGTTTCATCTAAAGCTTTTCTAAAACTCTTTTTTATGTTTTCTTTTTCCGAGTTTGAAGTCCCAGGGGGCAATAGATCATCATCATGAAAAGAGACTCCCCAAGCTCCAACTTTGTCTAATCCGTAAACGAAGTCTGCCGGGCGAATTGGCTCACGGGTTGGGTCTCCAAATGGATCGCGCCCAACGTGACCAATAGTCCAAAGTCCGAAAGCAAATTTATCTTCCCGGGTTGGGGTTAAGCGAACATCGCTCATCTTGGCTCCTAATGAATAATCTTGCGACAAGCCTATTGATCACGTCAGTGACTTTGCAATCGGTTCAACCGTGAAGTGCCTTAAAGCTATTCGAGTAAGCCGCTAACACCTCTGGGCGATAATCCGGCTCAAGTAAAACAGTGTTACCCACCTTCCAATTGGGTAAAGCCGCTTCTTTGCTTAGCGCCCAAGCAGCTTGGCGCGCCGCGCCATCTGCAACATATTCAGCTACCGGAGGAATCGCAACTGGCACCTTAAATAGTGTTGTAGCAATTTTTTGAACTGCCGGATTTGCCGCGGCCCCACCGATCAAAGAAACTTTTTTCGGGTTTACCCCTAACTTGACTAATGCATTCACTGCATCAGCTAACCCACAGAGCATTCCTTCAACTGCAGCACGGGCAAAATTTTCTGCAGTCATGTTTTCTCTAGTCATGCCAAATAAAGAACCGGTGGCATTAGGCAAATTTGGAGTCCTTTCACCATCTAAATATGGCAATAAAACTAATCCACCTGCGCCAGGTTTGCTTGCCAGCGCTAACTTTGAAAATTCATCTAAATCAACTTTTAAAACTTTTGCCGCAGCGCTCAAAATTCTGGCCGCATTTAAAGTGCAGGCAAGTGGTAAGTATTTTCCTGTGGCATCTGCAAAGCCAGCAACAATTCCGCTTTCGTCAAAACTTGGGTTATCACTAACTGCATAAGCAGTGCCTGAAGTCCCTAGTGAAACCACCACGTCGCCACTTTCTGCGCCAAGTCCTAGTGCCGCAGCCATGTTGTCTCCGGTACCGGCAGCAAGTTTTATACCTTCTTTAGTTTCACCAACGATTGCATTCGGTTTAGCAATTTCCGGCACAGATAATTCTCGTGAAAAAGCTAATTTAAGAATTTCATTTTTATATTTATTTTCTGAGGCCGAAAAATAACCTGTGCCAGAAGCGTCTCCCCTATCGGTTGTTGGGTTTGCTTTTGCCCCCGCTAGCTTCCAAGTTAAATAATCATGCGGCAGCATAACTCCAGTAACTCTTTTAGCTAATTCTGGTTCGTTTTCTGCAAACCAACGCAGTTTTGTAACAGTAAAAGCGGCCAGCGGTACAGAACCAGTTTCTTTGGCCCAATTTTCTCTTCCGCCAAAGTCTTGAATTAAATCTTCAGCGGCTTTTGCTGATCTAGTGTCGTTCCAAAGTAAAGCAGGCCTAACGACATTTTTATTTTCATCTACCACCACCATGCCGTGCTGTTGGGCGCCAATTCCAATTGCTTCGACACCATCGAGCAAACCACTTAAACTTTTTGTAAGTTCCTCCCACCAAATTTGCGGGTCTATTTCCGTTCCGTCTGGATGAGAACCCCTTGCTTCGCGAACTAATTCACCGGTTTCGGCATCGCGCACGACTACTTTTACGGACTGAGTGGAGGAATCAACTCCCGCTACTAGGCGCCTTTTCATAAGACAAGATTAATCGAGAAATGCATTTAATTAAATGGCAGTGTTGATTTGGAAATATGTTCACTTTTTGCAACTCTTGACGTGACTTGGCGCATGTGGTGTTTTCTACAAACTACTTCGTAAACCACTGTGTCAGGCTTTGCTGTAGGGCCAGCATCACCAACCACCACCTGCTCGCCCTCAACTGTCATTACTCCATTTACGATTCTGGCCTGATGGGTTGCTTTGCGGCCACACCAACAAAGTGTTTCTACTTGCAAAACGTTTACTCGATCTGCTAGTTCAAGTAAGCGCTTAGCGCCAGGGAACAAATCAGTTCTAAAGTCAGTAGTAATTCCAAAGGTGAAAACATCGATTTCTAAATCATCAACCAAGCGAGCTAGCTGTTCAACTTGTTCAGGGGTATAAAACTGTGCTTCATCGCAAATCAAATAATCAACTACTTCACCTTGAGATAGTTTTTGGGTCACCATTTTGTGAAAGTCTGTTTCTAAAGAAACTTCTAGCGCATTTGCCGTAAGACCCAATCGGCTAGAAATTTGATTATTACCTAAGCGATCATTCTTACTGAAAACCAAACCTTTACGGCCAGCACTTGAGTGATTGTGATGTGTTTGTAGCGCCAAGGTGGACTTGCCGCTGTCCATGGTTCCGGAAAAGAAAACTAACTCTGCCACAGGTACATCTTGGCAGGACTACTCAAAGCGCAATGCCTCAACCGGCTTTAGTCTCGATGCTGCGCGAGCTGGCCAAACTCCAAATAAAATTCCCACCAGCATTGCAAAACCTAAGGCCGCCACTATGGTCGCCCAACTCAAAACAAATTCCCATCCGCCTAAGTTCGCTAGTAGTACTGCCACAATTTCACCAAGGATTACTCCAATAATTCCTCCCAAGAGGGACAGAACTATTGCTTCAATTAAAAATTGAGTAAGAATTTGACCTTGTCTGGCACCAATCGCTCTTCTAATGCCGATTTCTCGCGTTCGCTCCCTAACGCTTACCAACATTATGTTCATAATTCCAATTCCGCCCACAATCAAACTAATTGAGGCAATTCCACCCAGTAGCAGTGTTAATGTGCTTTGAACAGTATTTAGCGCCTCTAAGATTGATGAAGCATCTGTAATAACAAAGTCAGCATCACTCGCATTTGAAATACTATGTCTATTTAATAAAAGGCTAGTCAAACTACCTGTTACTGAGCTGACCAAATTTTCATCTGCAACTCGTAAGGAAATGCTTGATAGATATGGACTTTTTGCAAAATATCGATAGGCACTTTCTAGTGTTACATACGCAATCCCATCGCTTCCAAACCCTTGAGAATCATCAATAATTCCAACTACCAAATATTCTGTGTTCCCTATTGAGACTTTTGAATTTATGGAATCAACGCTTAAGCCCAGGTCTAGCGCCAAAGTAGAACTCAAGACCACACTTCTAACGTTTTGCAGCCCTTTGTCAGTAGGTAAGAAAGATCCCACAAACAAACTTGGTTCAGATATTTCTGAAAAATTCTCATCTACCGCAACAAGAGAGGCTCTAACTTGATTATTTTCATTGCCAACTACCGCACTAGTTCTTACTTGCTTAGTAATTAGTTCAACACCAAATTGTGAGGCGACTGCTTCAGCATCATCTAATGTCAAGGTGTTTGGGACAGTTGCAGAAATAGTTAGGTTTGTGGCGCCCAAGCCTTGAAATTGTGACTGAATACCTCTGGTGGCACCTTGGGCTATCGATACAAGTGAAATCAAAGCCATTGTTCCAATGATGATTCCCAGCGTTGTTAGTGCTGACCTTGTTTTAGTGGCTCTAATACGAGATAGCGCCAGCTTGGCTGCAACAAAAATCATACTTTTTGCCCTGAGCGATCATCTGAAACTATTTTTCCGTCTTTTAAAGTGATTCTTCGGTGCGCACGATTTGCTACCTCAGATTCATGGGTAATCAAAATTATCGTCTTACCTTCTTTATGTAACGCTTCCATAAGATTCATAACTTGCTCACCAGATTGTGAATCTAAAGCACCCGTAGGCTCATCCGCCAAAATAATTGTGGGATCAGTTACCAAAGCGCGCGCTATCGCGACTCTTTGTTGCTGTCCACCAGATAATTGAGTTGGCTGGTGATCAGAGCGATCAGCTAAACCTAAATTTGCCAACATCGCTAGCGATTTT
>JALRKC010000058.1 GCA_023254955.1 Candidatus Nanopelagicales bacterium
TACCTTTCGAGTATGAAGTAATCGCACTGGGTCGGGCTCGACCGGATATCAGGCTTCAGCCTAGTAGGTAAAACTAATTTTCAGGATATTTACGCTGATAAATTTCGCTTGCGGTAGCAAGAATTTCTTGGGCCGCCTCAAATTTACTTGTTTGCTTTAGATCCCGGTGATCTTCTCTGGTTACTAACAATAAATGGGTTTCCTCAGAACCAAATACGGCACCTTGTGAAACATCGTTAGCGCAGATAAGGTCAATATTCTTTTGAAGCAGTTTCTCTCTCGCTACTCTTACTAATTCCTCTGAGTCTGGGATTGTTTCAGCAGCGAATCCAATAAATACTTTATGCTCTGAAAATTTATTTGCTAAATCCTTGAGAATGTCTACCGTTGGTGTTAACTCTAAGGTGAGAGATTTTGGCCCTTTTTTAAGTTTTTCTTTTGCGGGAAGCTCAATCGTCCAGTCAGCGACTGCAGCAGCCATTATCACGATGTCGCTTTCTTGAACCATCTCTAACATCACTTGATGCATCTCTTTGGCTGAAGAAACTTTCACCAATTTCCATGGCCCTGGAAAATCCACGGTAGAAACCAACGTTACTTCAAAACCAGCATATGCTGCCGCTTTTGCAAGTGCTTCACCTTGTTTACCGCTCGAGATATTTGTTAAATACCGAACTGGATCAATAGCCTCTTTGGTGCCCCCTGCAGAAATAAGAATTCTGTAATGAGACTTGTTCGAAAGAAAATTTGTTATTGAACTAGCAATTTTCTTGGGATCAGGAAGTCGACCAATCCCCTCATCACCACTGGTTAGCTCACCCTTGTCAGGATTAAATACCACCAACCCACGGTTTCTTAAAGTTTTTATATTTTCTTGCGTACCTGCATGTTCCCACATTTGCGTATGCATTGCAGGGAACAAAAACACTGGTGCTGTAGTAGTTAGCACTAAGGCGCTCACGGCACTGTTAGCTTTTGCATTAGCGAGATCCGAGATGGTGTCTGCCGTAGCAGGTACCACAACTACTAAATCGGCATTTTTTGCAAGTTCTACATGCTTTACGTTTTCAGTTTCATCCCATAGTGAACTGATAACCTGGTTGCTACTTATTGCAGACCAAGTCGCCTCACCGACAAATTGCAACGCAGATTCAGTCGCGACAACTTGTACTTGGATACCAGTTTTTTTTAAAATTCGAATAACTTCTGGAACCTTATAAGCGGAAATTCCACCGGTTACCGCTATTACTACCTTTTTACCTGAATTGACCACTCCGGTGGCCTCTTTCACTATTAGGCGCTAAAGGGATCTTGATCTACTTCGCCACTTGGCGCAGCTTCTTGAGTATCTTCAGCACTAAATGAATCTTGGTAATCATTTTCGTAGCGAGCGGCAGCTTGGGCCGCAGCCAATCTTCTTTGCTCCATTGCTAGAGCTTCTTGTGCTAGCACTTCTGGATCAACTGCTTCTGCGGTTAGTAAACCTGCGTTAATTTCTCTCAAAGCAACAGAGAGTGATTTTTCTTGAAGCTGTGTTTCTACAAGTGGTCCGACGTACTCGAGCAAACCTTCACCCAATTGTGAGTAATAGGCATTGATTTGTCGCGCACGCTTCGCCGCGTAAATCACCAGTTGATATTTGCTTTTTGCTACGTCTAATAATTCGTCAATTGGTGGATGGGTAATACCACTGTTTCTGACCTGTACCACGTAAACCCCGGATTTCTCTGTACTTAAAGCGACTCGCAGTAGTTTAGCAGTTGCTCGAAACTAGCCGCTAAGTCGTCATTAATGAGGACGATATCGAATTCTGCTTGTGCCGCAATCTCTTCTTGAGCAATGTGAATCCTGTCGGCGATCTCAGCTGGACTCTCGGTGCCACGTTGGAGTAGGCGATCTCGTAAAACCTCGAGGTTGGGTGGTGCAATAAAAATGAAGGCTGCCTCAGGCGAGGACTTCATTATTTGACGAGCACCGGCTAATTCAATTTCCAAAATTACTCTTTGTCCGAGTTTAGTTTTTTTCTCAACCTCAGAACGGAGCGTCCCATACCTAGCTCCAGCAAATTGGGCCCATTCCAAGAATCCGTTTTTTTGAATCAAATCATCAAAATCTTTTTCGGAAATGAAAAAGTAGTCTTTACCATTTTCTTCGCCTTCTCGGATTTTTCTAGTGGTCGCCGATATTGAAAGCGAGTATTTTGAGCTACTCGCTAATAATTTTTTGACTAAACTGCCTTTACCAACACCTGAAGGCCCAGTTATAACAATTAAATTACCGTTCACTCGCCAAATTCTTTGATCAAAGCAGACAACTGATGCTCCCCTAATCCTTTAATTCTTCTTGATTCAGCAATTTTAGCTTTTTCCATGAACTTGGCAGCCTTTATCTTCCCCACCGCCGGAAGTGCCTCAAGCAAGGCAATTACTTTCATTTTTGCCAATGACTCTTCCGTTTTCGCTCTTTCGATAATTTCATTGACCGAGATCTCTTTATTTTTTAATTGTTCTCTAATACTGGCGCGGAACTTTCTAGCAGCAGCAGCTTTTTCGAGTGCCGCTCGACGCTGTTCAAGCGTTAAATGTGGAACCGCCAACGAAACTCCTAATAGTAGATTTTAATTTTAAAGTATTTGATTGACTTTGTGGGCGATTTCCTGAGCATTTTTCCCCACATCACCTTTAGCGGTAATTGGTCTACCTACAACTAACAAATCACTACCGGCTTTTATCGCCTCCTCCGGAGTCATCACTCGCTTCTGATCAGTGGCATCTGATTTTTCAAAGCGAACACCTGGAGTTATTAACGTTACATCAGAGCCCACCGCTGCTCTAATAGCAGAAACCTCAAGTGGACTGGAGACTATTGCCTGTGCGCCCGCATCAACCGATTGTTTAGCCAATTTTGTAACCACTGCTAACACATCAGTGACTCCAAAAGGAGCTAAATCTGAAACCTCCAGCGATGTCAATATTGTTACTGCAACAATTTTTGTGTTTGGTAGAACTTTTGCCGCCCGGTTAATCATCTCTGGGCCGCCTGAAGCGTGAACCGTCAAATATTCTGGAGCTATATCCTTGAGGCTTTTGGCCGCATTTTCTACAGTCTGAGGAATATCATGAAGTTTTAGGTCTAAAAATAACTTGGCCTCAGGAGCTAATTGCCTGACTGCCAAAGTTGCGCGCCTTGAATCCCTGAGAAATACCTCTAGCCCAACTTTCATGCACTCTAAATAGGGAGAAGTTTTTTCAATCCAGTCCTTCATCACATTCAGATCGGGAGCATCTAAGGCCAAGGCAATCGGTGCTTTTTTAGTCATGAGCTGCATTTCTAACCGAAGCTAGTGAATCTATTTTTTTATTACCAAGTTTCTCGGCTATTTCATTATGAATTCTCACTGGAGCTGAGGGATCATTGAAAATAGCTGTTCCAACTGAGAGTGCATTGGCACCTGCAGCTATAAATTCCAATCCATCACTGCCGGTTCTTAATCCACCCGAGCCAAGAATGAAGACTTCACTAAAAGCAGCTCGAACCTGATGGATGCATCTAACAGCTACTGGCCGAATTGCCGGCCCGGAAAGACCGCCAGTACCTCCGCTCAGTACTGGTTTAAAGGTATTGGTATCAATTGCCATTCCCAGCAGCGTATTTATCAGGCTTAGACCATTGACTCCTGCCTTAATAACCGAACCTGCGATTTCAACAATGTCGGTTACATCTGGAGATAGCTTTGCCAAGAGTGGAACATTGCTAATGTGTTTCCTCACTGCTTTGACCGCATCTTGCGCGGTTACTGGATTACAGGCAAAAACCTTATTTCGATTCTCTACATTAGGACATGAAATATTTACTTCAATCGCTAAGATTTCCGGGCGATTTTTTAATTTATAAGCGAGTTTAGAAAATTCTTCAACAGTGTTACCAGCAATAGATACAATCGTGGCAATCTTTCTCTCACTTAGCCAGCTGAGGTCATTTTCAAGAAAGTAATCAATTCCAGGCCCTTGCAGCCCAATGCCATTCAGCATGCCACTTGGCGTCTCGCTCATACGTGGCGTAGCTCTACCTGCTCTCGGTTCAAGCATCACACTTTTAGTCACAACACCACCAATAGAAGTTAAATCCATAAAGTTAGAAAGTTCTTTACCGCTTGCCGCACACCCTGAAGCAGTGAAAACTGGGCTGGCAAGTTTAACTCCAAAAAAATCGCAGCTCATATCAACTGCACCACTATTAGTTTTTGTGACCATTAGTGATTTCCAGATCCGAATGTTTCAGATGGCACCGTGCCAACATCGCTCCATCTCACTTTTTCGCCA
>JALRKC010000059.1 GCA_023254955.1 Candidatus Nanopelagicales bacterium
TTCGGCTTGCTCTAGCGCTACAACATCGACTCCAGAAGTTGAGACTTCACCAATAGCGCCTGAGGTTGAAAAAATTTCTGTTGCAGCCAGTTTTTACCCACTCGCTTATGTAGCTGAGCAGGTGCTAGCAGGCGTGGCAGACGTTAATGTAATTGCTGCCGGAAATGCCGAACCGCATGATTTCGAACTTTCCCCATCACACATTGCAACTATCGCAAGCAGTAACTTTGCAATCTACATTCCTGATTTTATGCCGGCATTTGATGGAGCACTAAACGATTTAGCACCTGAGCAGATTATTGATGCTACAAATGAAATTAATCTTTTAGAGGCAAGCCATGATGATGAAGCTCATGAACATGGACATGATCATGAAGAAGAAGGTCATGACGAGGATGCAGAGCATGATCATGGTGATGCCGATCCCCATTTATGGTTAAATCCACTTAATATGACTACAATTGCCAATCAAATTAGTGCTGTCGTTATTGCCCAAAATCCAGAACTAAGTGAAACAATAAATAGTAATCTAAATAATTTTAAAAATATAATGACAGACCTAGATAATCAATATCAAGCAAATTTAGCTAATTGCAAAATTAATACTCTCTTAGTTTCTCATGAAGCATTTGGCTATTTGGCAGATCAGTATGGATTTACTCAGTTAGGAATATCTGGAGTGTCTCCTGAGGCAGAACCCAGCCCAGCAAGATTAGCTGAGGTCGCCAAGGTAGCTAATGAAATAAATGCCACAACCATTTATTACGAAACGATAGTTGACCCGAGTGTGGCAAATACCTTAGCTAGTGAAATTGGTTTAGTAACTGCTGTCTTAGATCCAATTGAAACAAAGCCCGAAAATGGAGATTACTTGTATGCTATGCAAGAGAATCTAAAAGCGATAATTTTAGGGCAAGGCTGCAGCTGATAATTAATTTAGAAGAGGTTTGTGTAGATCTAGCAGGGCAGAGAATTATTGACCAGCTAGATCTAGATATTTCGCGCGGTGAATTCATTGCAATCCTTGGTGCTAATGGCAGTGGCAAAACTACTTTGCTGCGTGCGGTACTAGATATAATTCCAATCGCACACGGCAAGATCACCATTAAAGCGAGCAAAATTGCCTATGTACCGCAGCGCTTGCCTGCAGTCAGCGGGATTCCTATTTCGGTGTATGAGTCTGTGGCTTCTGGTTTGCTTGATGGAAAAATCAGACTCTTCTCAAAAAAGGCAGATAAGGCAAGAGTTTTGCAAGCTCTCAAGCAAGTCCAAATTGAAGAATTAGCTGGTAAATCCCTGGCAAAACTTTCCGGTGGGCAACTTCGGCGCGTGATGATTGCAAAGGCATTGGTTTCAAAACCCGATCTAATGTTGCTAGATGAACCAACGGCTGGCTTGGATTCCAATAGTCAAAAACGCTTACTTAGAACTTTACGAGAATTAAAGGAAGCCGGAGTAACAATTCTTTTAATTACTCACGAACTTGGAGGATTGTCTGTACTGGTGGACCGGGCAGTTGTCCTAGATCGTAAAGCCAAAAAGAACATTTCCTATTTTGGAAAGCTTCCAATCCCGCTTAACTTAGAACCTGAATCACATCATTCTGAAGAATTAAAAGCAAAAATCTCAGAATCAGTCTTAGGACTAAATTCATGAATTTAGAAATGTTTACCTTTGAATTTGCTCAGCGAGCTCTAATTGCAAGCGTGTTAATTGGTTTGGTTGCACCTTTGGTTGGAACTTATCTGGTTCAACGACGTTTGGCATTACTTGGTGATGGCGCAGGACATGTTGCGCTAACTGGTGTTGGTTTAGCTATTTTATTTGGTTGGACTCCAATACCTTTTGCCCTAGTTACTGCGACTCTTGGAACGGTGCTTATTGAATTAATTCGAGACCGCTCTAAAGCTGCTGGAGATTTAGCACTAGCTCTGGTTTTTTATGGAGGAATTGCTGGTGGAGTATTTTTTGCTTCACTGTCACCAGGTGGAACCAGTGCCGCACTTAATTCGTATCTTTTTGGCTCACTTACTACCGCATCAAGAGCCGATTTAATTTATTTAGCTTTAATTACAATTATTATTTTTATAATAATTTATTTATGGGGCCAAAACATATTTGCTGTTGGTATTGATACAGATATTGCAAAAGTACAAAATATCCCGGTAAAAGTAACAGCAATAGTTCTTGCAGTGCTCTCAGCCTTGACGGTAGTTGTTGGAATGCGTGTAGTTGGATTGCTTCTAGTGAGTGCGATAATGATTATTCCGGTAGCAGCAGCACAGCAAATCACAAACTCATTTAAATCAACAATGTTTTTGGCTTCCTTTCTTGGGTTAATCTCTTCTCTAGCTGGTCTATTAATTTCATTTTTTGTGGATGTGCCGCCAGGCCCTACGATCGTCATGGTTTCTCTTGGAATCTTTGCCATAATGGCAATAGCGGCTGCTCCATTGAAGCGGAAAGAAAAACCAAAGGCGCCACTGCACAACCATTGAGGATTAACCAAATGGCAACGAATACTCGTGCTACCAAGCAAAAGCTGGCTATCGCGCAAGTTTTAGAAGGGCAAAATAAATTTAAGTCAGCTCAAGAGATTCATGAATTATTGGCCAAGGCTAAATCAAAGGTTGGCCTAGCCACCGTTTATCGATCGCTGCAATCGATGGCACAGGCCGGTTTAGTTGATGTGATTGTGAGCTCAGATGGTGAGAGCCGTTATCGGGCTTGTAGTCAAGACCACCACCATCATCTGCTTTGTCGACGCTGTGGGCAAACACGAGAATTTGTTGCACCAGAAATTGAAAAATTGGCTGAAGTGATTGCGAAGAAATACAATTTCACCGATACTGATCACATAATTGAAATTTCTGGAATTTGCAAAGATTGCAAGTGAGACGTCTTGAATAAGAATACTAACTTGGTTTCAATAATAAAAGATAATCAAGCAACCTGGGCAACAGCGATAGTAAAAAAACTTGAAGAGTCAGAGCCTTGGTTTAAATCTACAAATCCAAATCATCGAGCTTGGCTCACTCTAATAACTCAGCGAGGAATAAATGCCTTTGCTGACTGGTTAGAGGGAACCCCAAATCAATTTTCTACCGCTTCATTTTTTGAAAACGAAGCTCCGCGCGATCTAGCGCTAGCAATAAATTTTGAACAAATTGTTTCTGTAACTCAGAAAATCTTTACCTATGTTGAAAATGAATTATTAGAAATATTAGAAGACGATGAAAAGTCAGCGGTACAAATACAATTACTTAGATTTTCTAGAGATGTTGCTTTTGCTACTGCTTTAGCTTACGCACGTGCTGCAGAGGTTCGAAGCGCTTGGGATGCAAGACTTGAAACAAAAATTATCGATGCCCTAATTGATGGAGAAAACTTTAATGAGATTGAAGTTAATGCTGCAGGCTTGGGGTGGAGTGAAGTAAAAAATATTTTTACAATTGTAGGCAAAAAACCTCAAAAAGATTCTGCTTTAGCTGTTGCTGAAATACACAGAGCTGCGCGTAACCAAGATTTATTAACAATTGCCGGCGTTAGAGGTGAAATGTTAATTGCCTTAATTTCTAATTCTACAAACCCAGAAAGTACTGCTAGATATTTTTCACCTAGATTTGGAGAAGGTTCCATTGTTTATGGAAGAGTGGTTGATAATTTTGGTCAAGTCTTAGTTTCTACAAAAGAAGCAATTGCCGGATATTTAGCTAAAGAAGCCGCGTCTCAAAGCCAAAGAGTTATTTCTGCCTCACAGCTGCTTCCAGAAAGAGCGATTAACGCCGACCCGTTAGCTCAAAGTGAACTCATTGAAATTTATTCAAAAATGAAGACTCTTGATCCCGACTGGCTCAACACTCTTGAAGCTTTTTTTGAATGCGGTGGCTCACTGGAAGCAACTGCAAGAAGCCTTCATATCCATGTCAACACGGTTAGATATCGATTCAAAGGAATTGAGCAAGCTATCGGCCTTTCCCCCACCAAAGCGCGTGATGGTTACCTGCTCCAGGTAGCAATCTCGCTGGGGCGGCTCAGGCAGAGATAATTAGAGGTATCCTACAAATTGAGGTTTACCTTTTCGTAGAATCAAAACCTTAATTACTAGCTTAAATTAGGCAGGATTAGCCCGTGCTTGCAATTGTTTCGCCTGGTCAAGGGGCTCAATCCCCTCAAATGTTTGAACCCTGGTTGGCTAACCCAAGAGTAAATGAGATTCTTACTTCTTACTCGCAATTTGTTGGATTAGACCTAATTCAACTTGGCACAACTGCTAGCGCCCAAGAAATCAAACAAACCCAAATATCTCAACCATTGATCG
>JALRKC010000005.1 GCA_023254955.1 Candidatus Nanopelagicales bacterium
CAACACCTAAGGGTGGAACCCACGTTGCCGGTTATGAGCGCGCCATTACCAAAGTAATCAACGATCAATTAAAGGCGCAAAAAGTTTTAAAGCCTTCAGAAGATAACGTGCTAAAAGATGACGTACAAGAAGGTTTAGTTGCGGTAGTTAGTGTGCGCTTGCCTGAACCGCAGTTCGAAGGTCAAACTAAAGAGATTTTAGGTACCCCCGAAGCTTCAAAAATTGTTGCCAGCGTGGTGACTAAAGAATTAAATGAATGGTTTAAAAATCCGCCGCGGGGGGATAAAGCCAAAACTAAATTACTTTTAGAGAAAATTGCCAATGCAGCTCGCGCCAGAATCGCTGCGAGAACATCTCGTGACGTGCAGCGTCGAAAAAATGCCATCGAATCTTCTTCATTGCCGGCAAAATTAGCTGATTGCAGAACAAATGAGGTAGAAAATTCTGAGCTCTTTATCGTTGAGGGTGACAGCGCGTTAGGCACCGCAAAACTTGCCAGAAATAGTGAGTACCAAGCTTTGCTTCCAATTCGAGGAAAGATATTAAACGTTCAAAAAGCCTCGATTGCCGATGTTTTAAAGAATGCCGAATGCACCTCAATCATCTCGGTAATCGGTGGTGGCTCTGGACGAACCTTTGATTTAGAAAGCGTTCGCTATAGCAAAATCATCTTGATGAGCGATGCTGATGTCGATGGTGCACACATTAGAACTTTGCTTTTAACACTCTTTCATAAATACATGAGGCCATTATTAGATGAGGGCAGGGTCTTTGCCGCAGTCCCACCTTTGCATCGGATTGAAGTAATTGGTCAAGGCAAAAAGGCTAATGAAATTATTTATACCTATAGCGATGATGAAATGAACAAAATGATTAAATCAATCGAAAAAGCTGGCGGGAAAATTAAGCAACCAATTCAGCGTTATAAAGGTTTGGGCGAAATGGATGCGAAACAACTGCGCGAAACCACCATGGATCGATCAACCCGCACCTTGCGCAGGATTACGGTGAGTGATGCTGAGATGGCAAGTGAGGTTTTTGATTTACTAATGGGTTCAGATGTAGCACCAAGAAAAGAATTTATCGTGCATGGTGCTGAAAAACTTGATCACTCAAGAATTGACGTTTAGTTAATCAACACTTCCTGAGGAGTGCCCGGGGAACAAGTGTGCCTCTGGGTTAATTGCTACTGCAGCATTGTTGACTGCAGTTGCCGCTTCACCAAAGCCAACTGAAATTAGGGCGACCTTGCCTTCGAAAGTTGTGATGTCACCAGCAGCAAAAATTTTGTCAACATTAGTCATCATGCTGGAATTAACCACAATTCGACGCTTGTCTAGTTCTAGGCCCCATTCAGCAAGTGGGCCAATATTTGCCGTAAAACCTAATGCGGCAACCAACGTATCAGCTTTAAGTTCGGTAACGTCTCCACTCTTTACATTTTTAACCGCGACTTTTTCTATTTTGTCACTGCCAAAAACTTCACTAATTTCACTCTCGAGATAAAAGGTAACTCCCAGTTTTTTAACTTGCTCTACAGACGCTTCATGAGCTCTAAAGGCATCTCTGCGGTGAACTAAAGACACACTTTTTGCTATCGGATGAAGCGCAAGTGCCCAATCAAAAGCAGAATCACCACCACCCACGATGACTACGTCTTCATCTTTATGTAATTCAAAACTGGGCACAAAGTGAACTAAACCTTTACCTTGCCAACCTTCAGCAGCGGGTAGGGGGCGGGGTGTGAATTTGCCGATTCCGCCGGTGATGATGATGGCTTTGCAATTGATTTCATGATTTTCACTTTTAACGGTAAAAGATCCATCAGGGTTTTTAATTAATTCATTTGCAGTTTCACCGAGTACATAAGTTGGTTTAAAAGCTGCGGCTTGATCCATCAAATTTTTAATTAAATCTTTACCCTTTACCGCTGGGAATCCAGCTACATCAAAGATCAATTTTTCTGGATACATGGCGGTGATTTGACCGCCGGCTTCTTCTAAAGAATCAATCACAACTGTTGAAAGGCTTCTAAACCCTGCGTAATAAGCCGCGTAAATCCCAGCAGGTCCCGCACCTACGATCAAGAGGTCAGCATTTAAGAGTTTCATTAGCTAGGAGTTTAGTGCTTATTTGTTAAGTTAGCCTCATGGTCGAATTTTTACTAATTTCACACGTATTGGCTGGAGCAGTAGCTCTTATATCTGCCTTCTTTGCAATCGTCACAGAAAAAGGAATGAAGGCCCACATATTGCATGGCCGAATTTATTCAATTGCTATGGCTTATGTTGCGCTTGGCGCTCTCGCGCTATCGATCATTAGACCAAACCCTTTTTTGTTTGCAATTGCGCTTTTTAGCGGTTTTATGGTGTGGACTGGGTACCGTACCGCTAAAAATAGATCTGGTGAAGTTACTAAGCTTGAAATTAATTCGAGCTATGCAGGTGTCGCTGTCGTTTTATTAATGCTTGGGTACGGTGGATTTCTTATCACTCAAGGCAATTTGATGGGAACAGTTTTATTTGTATTTAGTGTTGTAATTATTGGATACTTAATTGAAGATTTTCGCTCAATCAAAAACGGCTTTGCCAAAGGCAAAAAAAGAATTGCCAAACACTTGCAAAGAATGCTAGGGGGCACCATTGCCACCATTACGGCAGTGCTAGTTCAGCAAGTAGCCCCGCGGGTGGCAGATTCAACTTGGCTCGAGGTGTTGATCTGGCTTGGGCCCACAATTGTTATCACCCCGCTAATTTTTTATTGGAGCTATAAAACCCTTAAGCCGGTAAGTAACTAACTCGGGCGTAATCTACTTTCCATGTCAAAAGAGATTGATTGGAATGCTTTACGTGCTGAAGCCAAAAAGGCGATGGCTAAGGCTTATGTGCCATATTCGAAATTCCCAGTAGGCGCGGCGGCGCTAGTAGATGACGGCAGAGTTATTTCTGGCTGTAATGTTGAAAACGCTTCTTATGGCTTAACGCTTTGTGCTGAATGTGGTTTGATTTCAGAACTAATTAAATCTGGTGGCGGTCGTTTGGTAGCTTTTAGTTGCACTGGGGCTAGCGATGATCGCTTAATGCCTTGTGGCAGATGTCGGCAGTTGTTATACGAACATGGTGGTAAAGAATTATTGGTAGATCATCATGACGGGGTTAAAACTTTGAATGAACTATTGCCCAGCGCTTTTGGGCCGGAGGATTTAAATTGAAACCACTTGGAATCATTGCTGGCACTGGATTTTATTCAATTGATCACATTGAAAACCCGCGCGAAAAAGTTTTGTTAACCGAATACGGAAAAGCGAAAGCTTTTCATGGCACCTGGCAAGGGAGAGAAGTTTATTTTCTTACTCGCCATGGCGTAGATCATTCAGTTCCACCTCACAAAATTAATTATCGAGCCAATATTCAAGCCTTAGTTGATTTTGGAGTAGAAGACGTATTAGCAGTAAATGTAGTTGGGGGAGTAGACCCCAACTTGCCAGTTGGCGGCTTACAGATTATGGAAGACTTTTTAGATTTCACTAAGAATCGAATTTCAACTTTTCATGATGGGCAAGACGGAGTAATCCACACCGAAATGACCAATGCCTATAACAAAGATTTAAGAGAAGTAGTTTTGCAAGCGGCTAAAAACGTAGGGATTGAAGTAGCTAAAGGCGGAGTGTATGCCTGTTTTGATGGGCCAAGATTTGAAAGTGCCGCAGAAATAAAGATGACTTCAATTTTGGGAGGCACCGTTGTTGGAATGACCGGGGTGCCAGAAGTTACTTTGGCTGCCGAAAAAAGTTTGCGCTATGCCGCCTTAAGTTTGATCGTAAATCCTGCAGCGGGCTTAAGTGATGAAGTTATTGAGGTAGATGAGATAGATAGAATCATAAAAACTACCGGTGAAAAAGTAATCAAGATAATCGATGAAGCGATAAGGCTTTTGAGTAATAAATGACTGAGCTATTAATAAAAAATGCTAGTTATGTTATTACGGTAGATGCTGAATTTAAGATTTTAGAAAATCAAGACATCTTTATTGATCAAAATAAAATAGTTGCAATTAAAAAGGCAGAGGCTAGTAGTGCGGCAAATCAAGTAATTGACGCTACTGGGCTTTTGGTAATGCCAGGTTTAATCAATACTCACACCCACTTGCCGATGACTTTGCTTAGAGGTATTGCTGAAGATGTGGATTTGCAAGGATTCTTAGAAAAAGTTTGGGCAGAAGAAGCTCGGATTATGGATGCCGCAGGTTGTTTAATTGGGGCAAGGCTTGGAGCTTTAGAAGCTTTACTGTCTGGCACTACCTGTGCTGTTGATATGTATCTACATCCAAAAGAAACTCATCAAGGCGCAGTAGAAGTTGGCTTACGACACGTAAATGGCCCGGTATTTTTTGAATTTCCTGGGCCAGATAACAAACAATGGCCAGAGAGAATTGCAGAAGCCAAAGCGTGGCCCAATGTTGTTTCTGAAATCGGTGGGCCCGAGGTTCCAATTTATTTAATGCCGCACTCTACTTATACGGTATCTCCAGACAAATTAAATGAAATATCACAAGTCGCTAGAGACATTAAAGCAAGAATTCATACCCATGTTTCAGAAAACGTCGCTGAAAATGAAGATGTAATAAGTCGATTTAACGCAACTCCATCTCAGGTACTTGCTGCGACTGATAACTTAAAGAATTCGCTCTTAGGCCATAGCGTTCATTTAAGTTATGATGATTTGAATCTGATTAAATCGAATAATGCTTCGCTGGCGCATTGCCCAGGCAGTAATTTGAAGCTAGCTAGTGGTGCCTTTGATTGGGATTCGCGAAGAGCGCTAAATATTAACGTCACTTTAGGCACTGATGGCTGTTCTAGCAGCAATGATCTAGATATGTTTAATGTGATGCGCTTGGCGGCTAATTTGGCAAAGCTTGTTAAAGAAGATCCAAAGGCGGTTTCAGTTCATGAAATCATTTACGCAGCAACCCAAGCCGGAGCAAACGCAATCGGCATGGGAAGCGAGTTGGGCTCAATAGAAGTTGGTAAATACGCTGATTTAATAATGCTCGATTTAGCGGCTCCACATTTAACGCCACTAAGAGACCCAGCGGGTTTGGTGGTTTATGCCGCAGGCAGAAGCGATGTGAAGCATGTGGTAGTTGATGGAAAACTTGTGATTGAAAATCGTAGAAGTACTAAGGTTGAGATTGATGAAGTTATTCGAAGCGCTAAAGAAAAAGTGAAGTAAGAATGAGTTTTGCAGATCTCACCAACCACGTAGCTTTAGTTACTGGAGCAAGCGGAGGATTGGGCAAAGTAATCGCCCATGAATTATCGATGGCCGGAGCCACTGTTGCGGTGCACTACTTTCGAGATGAAGATGGAGCTCTAGAAACCGCACGGCACCTAAAGCCGAATGCAAACCCCCATCATGTATTTCAAGCAGATCTTTCTATCGATGAAGTTGATGAGGTAAGTAAAGCCTTAATTGAGCAGGTTAAATTCAAATTAAGTGACATTACGATTTTGGTAAATAATGCCGCCGATCAAATTCTCTCTTCAATAAATGAAATGGATAGCGAATCTTGGAGTGCTATGCAAAACTCCACTCTGCGTTCTGCGGTTTCTTTATCTAGAGCGGCTAGTGTCCAAATGCTCCCCGGCAGTTCAATTATTAATATTTCTTCAGTTGAGGCAGTGGCGCCTTTCATAAATCATTCGCATTACGCGGCGGCAAAAGCTGGGTTAGAAGCTTTTACAAAATCCAGCGCGAAAGAATTTGCCAAGGGGGGAATCAGAGTGAATGCAGTTCGGCCAGGATTAATTGATCGAGAAAATTTAGAGATTGATTGGCCAGCAGGTTTAAGTGCATGGAATGCGCGTAGCGCCCTAGCAAGGCCAGTAGGAGCACAAGAAGTTGCAAACGCGGTTAGGTTTTTGGCTTCAGAAAGTGCTAGTGGCATAACAGGTGAAATACTTACAGTGGATGCAGGGTGGTTAATCGGATGAATATGGTCGACATAATCGTGGCAAAGCGCGATAAGAAGAGCTTAACTAAAGAACAGATTCAATGGTTTATTGAAAATTTTACAAATAATAAAATTCCAGATGAACAAGCCGGGGCACTTTTGATGGCTGTCTTTTTTAACGGTTTGGTTGAAGATGAATTAGATACCTGGGTCAAAGCAATGATTGATTCTGGTGAGAGATTAGACCTGAGCAAAGTTTCTAAACCAACTGTAGACAAACATTCAACTGGAGGAGTTGGTGACAAAGTTTCTTTGCCGCTGGTTCCAATCGTGGCTGCTTGTGGTGCAGCCGTTCCCCAATTAGGCGGTCGCGGTTTAGGTACCTTTGGTGGCACCATCGACAAGATGGAAACAATTGCCGGTTGGCAGGCACAAATTCCAAATGAAAATTTAGTGAAGCAATTAAATGAAATCGGTGGGTTTATTGCTCAACCAGGAGATAATTTAGCCCCGGCAGATCGAAAGATGTATTCCTTCAGAGATGTCATAGGTTGCGTTGAATCAATTCCGTTAATTTCATCTTCAATCATGAGCAAGAAGATTGCTGAAGGCACCGCGAATTTAGTGCTAGATGTGAAAGTTGGCCGTGGTGCTTTTATGAAAGATATTTCACAAGCACGTCAATTAGCCGAAACGATGGTAAAAATTGGAAACAATGCTGGGGTGAAAACCGTTGCTTTGCTTACTCAAATGAATACACCTTTAGGCAATGCTGCGGGCAACGCACTAGAAGTTACAGAATCAATAGATGTCTTGCAGGGTAAAGGCCCAAAGGATTTGACCGATTTGGTTTTAATTTTGGCTAGAGAAATGTTGCAACTAGCAAATATTGATAAAGACCCCCAAAGTGTAATTCAAGACGGTTCTGCATTGAAAGTTTGGAATGAAATGGTTAAAGCCCAAGGTGGCGATTTGTCGCAAGCGATACCGGTGTCTAATGACGTAAGACATTTCCTTGCAGATAAATCCGGTTACATCTCAGATCTAGATGCTTTCAAAGTTGGTTTAAGTGCCTGGCATTTAGGAGCTGGCCGAACTAAAAAGGAAGATGAAGTTAGCAAAACCGCCGGAATCGTTTGTCTTGCTAAAGAAGGCGACAAAGTTGAAAAAGGCCAGCCAATTTTTGAAATCCACGTAGATGACCCAGCTCGCTTCACTCAAGCTGAGGTAGCGCTTCAAGGAGCCGCCATCATCTCGCCAGAGCCGGCCCGAGAGAGAGATCTAATACTCGAACGTATCGCCTGAAACACCAGTAACAGAGTTAACATTACAAAAGAATTACAGTTGATTTAAGTAGTCCCAATTCACTCATAAACTTGAAATCTCGGCGTAATGTTACCCGAGTAATTTAAGAATCTAATTTCAAATTGAAATTAGTAATTAAGGAGAGCTAATAAATGCGACGCATGCGTATCTTGGCGGGAATTTCACTTCTTGTCTTATTGCTAGCAGCTTGCAGTAGTTCAACTGATTCTGATTCCGCTTCCTCTGCTGAGGACACGACTGCTACTGAGGTTGAAGCAACAACTGAAGAAGCAACGGAACTAGATGATTCGAACTGTGCTTCTGCAGAAGTATTTTGCATTGGTCTAGTAACTGACATCGGAAAGGTTGACGATAAATCATTCAACCAATCTGCATGGGAAGGTGCAGTAGCAGCAGCCGAAAGCACTGGTGGCTTTGCTAAGTATGTCGAAACAGTTGACACTAAAGATTATGCAAACAACATTGCACAATTCACAGACAAGAATTACGACGCGATTGTTACCGTAGGATTCTTGATGGCCGAAGCAACAGTTGTTGCGGCAAAAGAGTATCCAGATACTCACTTCATCGGTGTTGATCAATTCATCGGAGAAGAGATACCAAATCTAACTGGTCTCATTTTCCCTGAAGATCAAGCAGGTTACGCCGCAGGTTACCTTGCAGGATTGATGACAAAGACCAATAAACTTGGACAAGTACTTGGTCTTGAAATCCCTCCTGTTCAAAAATTCGCCCTAGGATTTGAGGCTGGTGCTAAGGCTGCTAATTCAGCAGTGACAGTTACGACCGTGTATCACCCGCCGGCGGACAACGGCTTTGCTGACCCTGTATGGGGTGGACAAGAAGCACGTAAGCAATTGGATCAAGGTGCAGACGTGATCTTCGCTGCAGGTGGTGGAACCGGTAACGGTGGCCTCATCGAAATTGCCAAAGATCCAGGCGCTGGTGAATCTGTGTTCTGTATCGGTGTAGATGCCGATCAGTGGGGAACCGTTCCTGAAGCACAGCCTTGCTTGATAACTTCAGCAATGAAGTTGATTACTGACGGAACTTCCACTCTCTTGGGTCAAGTTAATGATGGCTCAATTGCTGGTGGAAACTACGTCGGATTGACGGGCTTGGCACCATACCACGACTTCGATAGCGTCATTCCTGACGATGTTAAAGCTGCAGTGGATGAAATCGTAGTCGGCTTGAAAGACGGCTCAATTCAGACTGGCGTTACCCTGTAACTTCTAAAGTCTGAAAACTAAACTAAGTGCGGGGCGTAATTGCGCCCCGCCTTGGTAATAAAAGGGGGCGATTGTTTGCAAACCGAATCGGACGACGCAAAAAAGTTACACCCCTCTCTCGAATATTTGATAAAAAAACAGTCTTTTATCGTTCCGATCATTGCAGTCATTGTCGCACTAATCATTGGCTCAGTATTAATTTACTTTCAAGGCGCAAATCCCATTGGTGCGTATAAGACAATCTTACAAGCATCGCTGGGCAACGAGAGAGGTTTAATTCGAACTCTCGAGAAAACAACCCCGCTTATTTTGGCTGGATTGGCAGTTGCGGTGGCACTGAGAGTTGGACTGTTCAACATTGGTGCACAGGGACAGCTAATCATGGGCGCTTTTTTTGCTACTTGGGCAGGTTTTACATTTACTAATTTGCCTGCTTTGATTCATATTTTTGTGGGATTGCTCGCGGGCATTATTGCAGGCGGACTTTGGGCCGCAATTGCAGGAATCTTGAAGGCTTACCGCGGCGTCCACGAAGTTATCTCGACCATCATGCTCAATAGCATCGCAATTGCCATTTTGGATTACTTAGTGAATTATCCTTACAAAGAACCTGATCAGCCGTTGCCCAGAACTGTTCCAATTCTCGAATCGGCGCAACTTCCAAAAATTGGATTTGTTCCTGTCGGCTTTATTTTGGCTCTACTTGTAGCAACCTTTATTTCTTGGCTGATAAACAGGACAACAACTGGATTTAGGTTTAACACGGTCGGAGCCAATAAATTTGCCGCAGCGTACGCTGGAATAAAAATTAAATATGTTGTGGTTAGCTCCATGCTGCTAAGTGGAGGGCTAGCTGGTTTGGGTGGTGCGATTGAAACCCTCGGTATCACTTATCGTTTTGAGCCCGCCTTTAACAAGGGACTTGGTTTTGATGGCATAACAATTGCCTTGCTAGCAAGGGCAAATCCAATCGCAACAATTCCCGCAGCATTCCTGGTTGGGATATTGCGAAGTGGTGCACCGACTTTGCAGTTTGATTATGGGCTTGAACCCGAGATAGTTGATCTATTGCTGGCCCTCACACTTCTTTTTGTTGCTGCTCCAATACTAGGAAAATTGATTTTCAGAAAACGAGCAGAGAAATCTGAAAATGTCTCTTCAGGATGGGGCTCATGAGTAAATTTCTTCAGCGCCACCAAAAGGCGGTACTTTCTACGTTACTTGTGATAGTAATCGCATATGGATTCTACTTTTGGGATTCAGTTAGAACTACATCCATTTTAAACTTCTCATTGAGTTATGCGTTACCACTGATTTTGGCAGCGATGGTGGGAATTATCGGAGAGCGAAGCGGAGTGGTAAATATCGGTATTGAGGGGCAAATGCTTCTCAGCGCTTTTGTAGCTTTTTTCGCTGCAGTTGCCACCGGAAGCCTAATAATTGGGGCCTTTTTAGGTATGGCCTCCGGCTTACTAGCTGGTGCTTTTTTGGGTATAGCGGCAGTTAAATGGGAAATGGATCAAATCATTGCTGGTGTTGTGATAAATATAGTTGCCGCTGGAATAACTTCTTTTTACTACACACCCGGTCAATCCTTGCCAGCAATAGTTCCTCGAATAGAGATTCCATACTTGTCACAAATTCCGTTAATTGGTCAGGTGTTTTTCAACAAAAGTATTTTTGTTTATGCAACATTGATTTTGGTAGTAGTTCTACAGGTGATGCTATTCACTTCAAAGTGGGGATTGCGAACTCGTGCGGTCGGCGAGTACCCCAGTGCGGCTGATACCGCGGGAATAAATGTTTATCGAACGCGCATTTTAAATGTTGCAATCGCTGGTGTCTTAGCAGGAACCGCCGGTGCATACCTTTCATTAGATGCCGCAGGTTGGTTTGAGAGAGGTTTTACTGCCGGACGCGGATTTTTGGCATTAGCGATAATGATTTTTGGAGCCTGGAATCCCTTTGGCGCGATGGCAGCTGCACTGTTTTTCGGATTCGCTAGTGGAATGGCAAGTCAATTACAAGCTGACGAAGTCATAAATATTCCGCAACAGTTAATTAACATGCTCCCGTATGTAATGACTTTAATTATTCTCTCCTTAGCAGCAGGAAAGGTTCGGCCTCCAGGCGCTGTTGGACAACCTTATAAAAAGGAGGGCTAACAGTGACTGCATTACTAGAAGTGAGGTCTGTTTCAAAACAATTTCCTGGCGTACTGGCAAATGACAATATTTCGCTTACGGTTAATCCAGGAGAAATCGTTGCTTTATTAGGTGAAAACGGAGCAGGGAAATCGACTTTAGTAAAAATGATTTATGGGCTGTATCCACCTGATTCGGGTGAAATTTATTTTGATGGAAAAAAGGTTGAAATACAGTCACCAAAACAAGCAATCGATCTGGGTATTGGCATGGTTCATCAGCACTTTCAATTGGTGCCAGTTTTTAGTGTTGCAGAAAATGTGGCTTTAGGCGCCGAAAAGAAACACTTAGGTCTTTATGATTCTCGACAAGCAGAAAATGATGTAGCCAAATTAAGTGAAAAATATGGATTAGTTGTTGACCCTTCGGCAAAAATAGAAGACCTGCCAGTGGGAACCCAACAAAGAGTGGAAATTTTAAAAGTTCTTTATCGTGATGCGAAGTTGTTAATTTTGGATGAGCCAACCGCCGTTTTGACTCCACAAGAAACCGATGAATTATTAGAAGTAATGCGCGGGTTTGCCAAGCAAGGGGTTGGCGTTATTTTTATTACCCATAAATTGAGAGAAGTCTTGGCGGTAGCTGATCGAGTAGTGGTTTTGCGCAACGGAAAATTGGTGGGCGAAACTAAACCAAGCCAAACAGACCAATCGGGATTAGCGCAGATGATGGTCGGCCGACCGGTGGTGTTAGACGTTAAAAAAGAACCTGCGCAACCAAAAGCTGAAGTTTTAAAGATTGAAAACTTAGTGGTAAAAGACGATCGGAATCTGGTTGCAGTAAATAATCTTTCACTATCTGTTAGAGCCGGTGAAATTGTTGGAATCGCAGGAGTCGAAGGAAACGGACAGCGAGAATTGGTGCAAGGGATCACTGGCCTTAGAAAAATTGAATCTGGAAAAGTTCTTATCAATAATAAAGACGCAACTGATGCGTCACCGCATCAAGTGCATGAAATGGGGGTGGCTCACGTTCCAGAAGATCGCGAACGAGATGGCTTAGTCGCCTCTTATTCGATAGCCGACAACCTCGTGCTAAATAGATTTGATGAAGCGGAATTCTCTAGGAGAGGAGTTCGGCAATCCGGACCAATAAAGAAACTTGCTGGCTCATTAGTTGATAAATTTGACGTTAGAACTCCCTCAATTGAAACTAGAGCTGGCTCACTCTCTGGTGGAAATAAGCAGAAACTAGTGATCGCTCGTGAATTAGCTTGGGAACCAGAACTATTAATTGCGGCTCAACCAACACGTGGCGTTGATGTTGGCTCTATAGAATTTATTCATAATCAAATCGTTCAAGCTCGAGATAATGGCGCTGCTGTATTATTGGTTTCTGCAGAGTTAGATGAAGTTTTGGGATTAGCAGATCGTGTTGCAGTTATATACGCTGGAAAAATTGTTGCCGTACTGGATCAAAAAGACGCAGAGCGTAACAAAGTTGGTAGATTAATGGCTGGTGGAGATATTAATTGAATAAATATCAAGACTTTTCCACAAAGCAATTAGAAGCAGAAGAGCAACATTTAAGTTTTGATAGTTTTTCCCACAACCAAGCACTAGCGCTAGGTCAGTTTGCCATTTCAATTATTCAAGATGCGCCCATCGCCATGGAGGTTAGAAAAGGCAATCAGTTGGTCTTTAAAGCCAGCATGCCGGGCACCTCGCAAGATAATGATTGGTGGCTAAATAGAAAGTTCAAGGCAGCTGATCGCTTTGGTCATTCCAGTCTTTGGGTCAAAAAGAAATTTCAAGAAATGGGCCAAGACTTTGAAATTGATTCTGGCTTAGACCAAGATTTATACGCGGCGCATGGCGGGGTAGTTCCGATAATTGTTAAAGGAACCGGCATGGTTGGCGGTATTGGAATTTCTGGATTACCAGACGTAGAAGATCACCGGTATGCTGTGGAGATACTAGAAAAGTTCAAAAATAAATAATTGAGGAATCTTGAGCAGTAATTTAAGTTTAGAAGTTGTTAAATCTTTGCCGAAAGTGGTTTTACATGACCATTTAGACGGGGGAGTTCGCCCGGCAACAATCGCCGCGCTGGCTAAAGAAACCGGATATGACAAGTTGCCCACCCAAGACCCGGTCGCGCTAGCTAATTGGTTTCGAGAAGCCTGCGATTCTGGCTCATTAGAAACATACCTAGAAGCTTTTGTGCACACAGTCGGGGTAATGCAAACTCCGGCCGCAATTGAAAGAGTAGCTTTTGAAGCGGTTGAAGATTTAGCTAATGATGGTGTGGTTTATGCCGAAATCAGAATGGCGCCAGAATTATTGCAAGAAAAAGGCCTTTCGCTAGATGAAGTAGTTGAGCAAATGCTTGCTGGGTTTAAACGTGGCGAAAAAGAGATGCAGGCGCAAGGTAAAACCATTCGAATTGGTTTATTGCTTACAGCAATGCGCACTGCAGCACGCAGTAGCGAAATTGCGCAACTTGCCATTAAATGGCGAGATAAAGGTGTAGTTGGTTTTGATATTGCCGGAAAAGAAGCGGGTTATCCACCCACTCGTCACTTAGATGCCTTTGACGCAATTCGGCAAGCAAATTTTCACATGACAATACATGCCGGCGAAGCATTTGGCCTACCTTCAATTTGGGAAGCCGTGCAAATTTGTGGTACAGATCGCTTAGGTCATGGAGTAAGAATTGTTGATGACATATCTTTTGACAGCGATAACAATCCAGTTCTAGGGCCGATGGCGGCTTATGTAAGAGATAGAAGAGTGCCGCTAGAAATGTGCCCGTCATCAAACGTGCAAACTGGTGCTGCGAAAAGTATTAAAGAGCATCCAATTTCACTTTTGAGAAAACTACAGTTTCGAGTTACCGTAAATACCGATAACCGCTTAATGAGCGATACTTTTATGAGCAAAGAAATGTATCTTTTAGTTCATGAAGCAGGCTTTACATTAAAAGATCTACAGTGGCTAACGGTGAACGCGATGAAGAGTGCTTTTATACCTTTTGATGAACGCTTAGCGTTAATTAATGGGGTTATAAAGCCCGGGTATGCAAAAGTTGCTGAAGAACTAGGGATAACTTTCTAATAGCCTCTGGGATGCCAAACAGTCTTAATCTCTAGCCAGGCCTTAATTCGATTTAAACCGTGAGTGCCAGTTTTTGTTGGACGCAAAACTCTTTTCAGATTTTCAGCGGCAGCTTTTTCTAGGCTGATAGCTAATTCTTTATTCGCTACACCCGTAAAATCAATTGCATTCACATCAGAATGAGCGGCCAAGTGGGGAGCCACTTCTGCAATATCGCAGGTCAAAATATTTACCACCCCTGCAGGCACGTCACTTGTTGCTAGTGACTCCGCCAAGCTGATTGCAGCCAGCGCAGAATTTTTTGCTACCAAAACTACGCAACTATTGCCTGAAACGATTGCCGCGGCAATCGCCTCAACTAATGAATAGAGTGCTGGTTTTGACTCAGGGATGATCGCTACAATTCCTGTTGGCTCTGGTACTGAAAAGTTAAAGAAGTTACCAGCAACAGGGTTTGCTGAGCCATTAACCATGGCCAATTTGTCGCTCCATCCGGCATACCAAACCCACCGATCAATAGAGTTTTGTACTTCTTTTTCTGCGTCGCGCTTGCTAGCACCCTGCGTGACTAGTTCAGAAATAAATTGATCTTTTCGTCCTTGCATGATTTCGGCAACCCGGTATAAAACTTGTCCTCGGTTATAAGCGGTAGCTATTGACCATTTTTGAAATCCACTTCGTGCGGCCAACACAGCTTCTCTGGCATCTTTTTTACTAGCACGGGCCAGGTTGGCAATGAATTGGCCTTTTGAGCTTTTAAGTTCAAGGGTTCTACCAGATTCGCTACGCGGAAAGGCGCCGTTAATAAATAATTTATGAGTTTTCATGATTGATAAATCGTTCATTATTTATCACCACTCTTTAAATAGGCTTCTAAACCAACCCGACCACCTTCACGGCCGTAGCCAGACTCCTTATATCCGCCAAAGGGGCTGGTCGCGTCAAACTTGTTAAAAGTATTTGCCCAAACAACGCCAGCGCGTAAATTATTTGCAACTTCAAGGATCCTTGAGCCCTTTTCAGTCCAAATACCAGCGCTTAATCCAAATGGAGTGTTATTTGCTTTTTCAATTGCTTCTTGGGGAGTTCTAAAAGTCAAAACACTTAAAACTGGGCCAAAGATTTCTTCTCTAGCAATTCGATGAGCTTGAGTTACATTGGTAAAAACCGTAGGTGGAAACCAAAAGCCTCTTTCTGGCAGTTCGCACTTTAAAGTCCAACGATCTGCACCTTCAGTATCGCCCGACTCGGCTAATTCTTGAATTTTTGCCAATTGCGACGCTGAATTAATTGCCCCAACATCAGTATTTTTATCTAATGGGTCACCAACTCGCAAAGTTTGCATCCGCTCATAGAGTAAATCTAACAATTCATCTTTTACTGACTCTTGAACTAATAGCCTTGACCCGGCGCAGCAAACGTGACCTTGGTTAAAAAAGATTCCATTGATAATTCCTTCAACTGCCTGATCAATCGCAGCATCATCAAAAACTATATTGGCGGCTTTTCCGCCTAGTTCTAAAGTCACTTTCTTATTGGTGCCAGCCACACTTGAAGCAATAAGTCGACCAACTTCAGTTGATCCAGTGAACGCAACTTTATTTATATTTGGGTGATTGACTAGTGCGCTACCTGTTTCGCCAGCACCGGTAATTATGTTTACTACACCTGGAGGTAATTCTGCTTGTTGACAGACTTCAGCAAAAAGCAGCGCAGTAAGCGGAGTTGTTTCTGCCGGTTTTAAAACTACGGTGTTACCTGCAGCAAGAGCAGGTGCGATCTTCCAAGCTAACATCAACATCGGGAAGTTCCAGGGAATAATTTGCCCAGCAACACCTAGACTCTGTGGGTTTGAGCCAACTCCAGCATATTCAAGTTTGTCAGCCCAGCCGGCGTAATGAAAGAAGTGAGCGGCAACTAATGGCAGATCAACATCGCGACTTTCGCGAATTGGTTTACCGTTATTAATGCTTTCTAAAACAGCAAATTCGCGCGATCTTTCTTGCAAGATCCGGGCAATTCGATAGAGATATTTCCCGCGAGTAGCTCCAGGTAGCTTAGACCATTTTCCATAGGCATTTCTGGCTGCTTTTACTGCGGCATCCACATCTTTTTTGCCGGCTAAAACTATTTCACTAAGCACTTCTTCGGTAGCTGGGTTTATGGTTTTGTAGCGTTTGCCATCTTTTGATTTAACAAACTTGCCATTGATAAACAACCCATAAGAAGTTTGAATATCCACAATCGAGGTTGATTCTGGGGCGGGGGCGTATTCAAAAACCATAATTAATCAATACTCACATAGTCAGGGCCGGAATAATGACCAGATTTCATTCTTTGTCGTTGCATCAATAAATCATTCAAAAGTGAAGATGCTCCTAATCGAAATAAGTCTGGGGTTAACCAGGCATCACCTAGCGTCTCTTTGACCAATACTAGGTACTTCAATGCGTCTTTTGTGGTTTTAATTCCACCAGCTGGCTTCATGCCGATTTTTTTTAAGGTTGCTTTGTGAAAATCTCTGATTGCTTGCAACATCACCAAAGTGACTGGCAGGGTAGCAGCAGGTGAGATTTTTCCAGTTGACGTCTTTATGAAGTCAGCCCCGGCTAACATAGCCAGCCAAGAAGCGCGTTTTACATTGTCATAAGTATTTAACTCACCAGTTTCTAAAATTACTTTTAGGTGCGCATCGCCACAGGCACTTTTAACTCTTTGAATATCTTCAAAAATATCAAGGTAGTGGCCTTCTAAAAAGGCACCGCGATCGATCACCATGTCAATTTCATCTGCACCGTTTGCGACGGCTTCACGAACATCTTGCACCCTGACCTCTTTGCTAGCCCTACCTGAAGGAAAGGCAGTTGCTACCGCTGCAACTTTGATTGATGAGTTAGTTAATTCTTTTTTTGCATAAGGGACCATGTCGCCATAAACGCAGACTGCTGCAACACTTGGCACACTGCTATCTAGTGGATCTGGCCGCTTTGCTTTAGCGCAAAGTGTTTTGACTTTTCCGCGAGTATCCATGCCTTCAAGAGTAGTTAGATCAATCATTGAAATTGCTAAATCGATGCCTTCATTTTTTGCAGTATTTTTTATTGATCTTGTTGCTAAAACTGCCGCCCGGGAATCAGCGCCAACTTTGTCTACTTGCCTAAGGCCGTGTAAAAATTTTTTTAAAGCGCTTTGACTGGCTGTAGCCTCACTAAAGTAGTCAGGCATGGCCAATAGGTCATCAGTAAACACGAGTTAAGACTACCTCTAAAGCTATGAGAGTAACTGGGTCATGGCAATTGATAATTCCTTTAACCGTTTTTCTTGGGTTGATTTTGTTGAATAGTCGCCGTTTACCTCTAGGTAGCACTTGATTTTTGGTTCTGTTCCACTTGGTCGCACAATTGCCCTGGCTGAAGCTAATTCAAAGACCACTCCTACACTCGGCGCCAAGCCTTGAAAGCCTTGCTTCATATCGATAACAGAAGTTATTGCTTCGTCTGCCAATAATTTTGGAGGATTTGTAATAAGTTCTTTAACTTTCTGCTTGGCGATATCAATATCAGCTAAACGAATACTCACTTGTTCAGTTAGGTGTAGCCCATAGGTTTGATAGATCTCAGCTAGCACTTCTGTTAATGATTTATTTTCACCCTTGGCCCAATCCATAATTTCGATAGCTAAGAGTGCTGCAGAGATTCCATCCTTATCGCTGACTGCTTTTGGGTCTACGGAGTAACCAATAGCCTCTTCATAACCAAAACTCAAGTTTGTAATGTGGCCCGCCCACTTCATTCCGGTCAAAGTAGTTTGCCCGATAAACCCATTTTCCTTAGCCATCTTCGGCACTAGTGAAGAGGAAACTATTGAACTAGAAAACACATTTTGCTTATCAAGATTTGGTTTCTGCATTATCCACCAAGCAAAAAGGATTCCTAATTCGTCTCCTTTTAGCATTCGCCAATTACCTGAATCGTTAATTCCAATTGCGCAGCGATCAGCATCTGGGTCATTGGCGATTGCTAGATCTGCATCAACCTTCGTGGCTAATTCAATTAGTAAATCTGTGGCACCGGGTTCTTCTGGATTAGGAAAATTAACGGTTTTAAAGGTTGGGTCAGGTTGCGCCTGTTCAGCAACTACAAAAACATTAGTCAAATTTAAATTATCAACCGCTTGCATAAATAATTCTTTGCCAACGCCATGTAGCGGAGTATAGGCAATTTTAAGATCACGATGTTCAATCTTTGGAACAACGATTTTCAGTCTATTTAAATATTCTTTTTTAGTGTCAATTTGTTGCCAAGTTAAATTCTCAGCTATCACTAGGGGTAGTTGTTGCTTAGAGATTTGCAATGAAATCTCTTCGTCAACCGGAGGAATGATCCCAGCGCCTAATTCGTCATAAACCTTGTAGCCATTATCTTGCGGAGGATTATGGGATGCTGTGATCATTACTCCGCAATCGGCATTGAGCATTTTTACGGAATACGCTAAAAGGGGAGTCGGCACATTACTGGGCAGTTGCTTTACTTCTATTTTTAAATGTGTGGCGACGCTTGCGACTTCGTCAGCAAATTCTTTGCTCATGAACCGGGCATCGTTTCCCACAATTAAAACTGGGGTTTTACCATTTGATCTAGCTAGCAAGTATTGCGCTAATCCTGCGGTTGCTTGACGCACTAGCGCTAAGTTCATTCGGGATTCACCGGCGCCCACTTCACCGCGAAGCCCAGCGGTGCCAAATTTTAAAAATCCAGAAAATCTATTTTGTAAATCAGCCAGAGCGTCTTGATCACCCTTGGCTTTAACTATTAATTCAGTTAGTTCTTGTTTGGTATTTGGGTCATGATCATTTTCAGCCCATTTTGTAGCTTTGGCAAACAAGTCATTCATTTACAAATGCTCGATTACTTGTTTTAACAAGGTACCCATTCTGCCGGCTGCGGTTTTTCCAGCAGCTAAAACTTCTTCATGATTTAGTGGCTCATCAGTTAACCCTGCACCAGGGTTGGTAACTAAGGAAACTCCCAAAACTTCACACCCAGCCTCTTTGGCAGCGATTGCTTCAAGGGCAGTGCTCATCCCAACTAAATCACCGCCAAGGGTAATTGCCATTTTGACTTCAGCTGGCGTCTCATATTGCGGCCCATGAAATTGCACATAGACGCCTTCTTTTAATGCTGGATCAATCTGCTTGGCAATTTTCCGAAGTCGGTGTGAATAGATTTGTGAAACATCAATAAATCTTGGTCCAATCAATGGGGTAGAGCCAGTTAAATTTATGTGATCAGAAATCAGTACAGCTGTTCCCGGCTTCCATTCCAAACGTAAACCGCCAGCGGCGTTAGTGAGAATTATGGTTTTTACTCCACTAGCTGCGGCAACCCGAACAGCATGCACTACTGCAGCAACACCTTTTCCTTCGTAATAATGAGTTCGCCCAATCTGCAATAAAACATTCTTGCCGTTAATTTCCGAGCTTCGCAAAATTCCCGCATGACCTTCCACTGCGGGAGGTTCAAACCCAGTTAAGTCGCTAACTGAAATATCAACACCATTTGGCGATAAAACCTCAACTGCCGGAGTCCAACCGGAGCCAAGTACTACTAACACTTCGTGTTGCGATCGACCTGACTTCATCGCTAATTCGTCAGCTGCCTGACGCGCTAATTGATAGGGAGTTTTTTCGGTCATGGTCCTAGATTATCGGTAAAAATAAATGGCGAGATAGGGTTTAGCTATCCCGCCATTTATGGGGAAGTTTCTGTTGAGTTAGAGAGCGACCACTATCCCAACAGGTTCTTGATCGGCTCCTGTATGAAGTAGATCAAGAATGCTAGAGATACACCCCACATCAAGGGGTGTATTTGCTTTGCCTTTCCAGTTGCAGTTTTTAACACAACATAGGTAACAAAGCCGGCACCAATTCCTACGGCAATTGAGTAGGTAAATGGCATCAAAATAATCGTTAAGAATGCGGGCAGGGCAATTGTGATGTCGCCCCAATCAATATCTTTGATTTGAGTCATCATTAAAAAGCCCACCAATAACAAAGCAGGGGTAGCAGCTTCGTAAGGCACCATCGCCACTAAAGGTGATAGGAAGGTAGCGAATAAGAAAGCAATACCGGTTACCACGCTAGAAAAACCGGTACGTGCACCTTCACCAACGCCAGAGGCAGATTCAATATACGAAGTATTTGAAGAAACTCCAGCAGCTCCACCAGCAACTGCAGCTAGTGAATCGACCAAAAGAATTTTGTCAGCACTTGGTGGGTTTCCTTCTGAATCATTTAATCCAGCTTCTGCGCCAATCGCTGTCATTGTTCCTAAAGTGTCAAAAAAGTCGGTAATCAAAAGCGTGAAAACCAATAGACCCGCAGTTAGCAATCCAGCAGTGACAAAACCACCAAAGATATTGAATTGACCTATCAAGCTAAAGTTTGGAAGCTGAAAAATGGAATCGGGTAGTGCTGGAATATTTAAATTCCAACCACGTGGATTAAATTCATCAGCCGATACAAAACTTGGCCCAATTTTCAAAGCAGTTTCTAAAATAACTGCTAAGACGGTTGCACTGAGCACGCCAATTAAAATTGCACCTTTTACTTTGCGGGCATAAAGCAAAGCGATTAGCAATAGGCCGAATACGAAAACGAAAACGGGCCAACCCATTAAGCTTCCGCCAGCACCAAGTTCCACCGGTACCGGGCCTGCACTGGTGCGACGTACGAATCCAGCATCAACCAAACCAATTAGTGCAATAAATAAACCGATACCGACACTAATTGAAATTTTTAATTGGCGAGGCACAGCTTTGAAAACTGCGAGGCGAAATCCGGTTAACACCAAGACGGTGATGATTAATCCTTCAAGAACGATTAAACCCATAACTTCGCGCCAGGTCATGTAGTTGGCCGCGATCCGTGCTACGAAAGCGTTGATGCCTAATCCGGTAGCAAGCGCTAATGGAAAGTTGGCAACTGCTCCCATGGCGATGGTTAAAACTCCAGCAACTAAAGCAGTTGTTGCGGCAATAATCGGAAGGTTAGATCCGTCTCCTGCGCCACCACCCAAGAAATTTCCATCGATATCTGGGGTAAAGCCCAAAATTAGTGGATTCAAAACAATGATGTAACTCATCGTTAAGAAGGTAACTAATCCACCTCTAACCTCTTGTGAGATT
>JALRKC010000060.1 GCA_023254955.1 Candidatus Nanopelagicales bacterium
GATAAAGAGATTTGGGTCCATTGTGCCGGCGCTTATCGGGCAGCCGCTGCGGTAGGAATGCTTGAAAAAGCTGGCCTTAATGCGGTATTGATCAATGAACCATATGACGCAACTTTGAAAGTGAAAGAATTGCCAATTGAACTCGGTACTGTTGATGCTGGCCCTGTTGCCCCAAGTGACCAAGAGGTGAATGCCTAATTATGAAAGAAGTCAGTGCTCAAGAAGCTTTCGAAAAAATCAATAGTGGCGAAGCAATTGGTATGGATGTTCGAGAAGCCATGGAATGGCAAGCAGGTCGCGCCGGTATTGAAAACGTAGCTTGGAATCCTTTAAGTGGATTTGACCCACAAAAATTGCCGCAAGATAAGCCAGTAATTTTTATTTGTCGCTCAGGAAACCGCTCGGGCCAGGTAACAATGCAATTAGAAAACTACGGGCTTGATGTGGCAAACATGGTTGGTGGAATGCAAGCTTGGGAAGCTGCGGGATTGCCAATGGCCGCCGATAACGGATCACCTTACGTCGCCTAGATGATGCTTTTAGAAGGCATTCTTTTAGGAATTGCCATAGGTGCGGTGCTAGCGATTGTTGGCGCGGGCGGCGCAATTTTGGCAGTGCCTGGGTTAATTGCAGTTATCGGTTTAGGCGCAACTGCGGCAACTACTTCATCTTTGGTGATAGTTGGCGCTGCAGCAATTGCTGGAGTTATTCCCAGAATTAAAAAACAGCAAGTAAACATAAAGCTTGGAATAATTTTTTCAAGTCTTGGGGTAGTGGGTACTTATCTTGGCACGCTTTTAGTTGCAGAAGTTTCTGAAACAATAACTGTTTCTATTTTTGCCTTTTTAATGTTTGCGGCGGCCTTCTCCATGTGGCGTGGGCAAGTTTCAGAGAGTGAAGTATTAAAAAAACCTAATTGGTTTTTAGTAATCGTGGTTGCTAGTGCAATTGGTTTAATTACCGGATTTTTAGGTATTGGCGGCGGTTTTTTGATTGTTCCAGCATTAGTTTTAATCCTTAAAATTCCGACCAAGATCGCTGTTGGAACTTCATTAGTTGCGATTGCCACGAATACCATTATTGCGCTCGGCTTTCGCTACGAATTTTGGAGTTTGATTCCAGTTGAAGCTATTGTCGCCTTTACTCTGGCGGCAGTGCTAGCTTCATTGTTGCTAGCTCCGTTAGCTACCAAGCTACCTAATAAGACAATTCAAAACATCTTTTCAGTAATTGTGGTGCTAATTGCTATTTATATGTTGGCCGGATTGACTTAGGAAACAACGCTCCAACTTTTTTCTGATACTCAGCCGCTTCTGGCCATTTTGATCGAAGCAGTAAATCTTCATAGCGATACTTAATATTTAAAACTACAAACAAGCCAAGTGCTACTAATACCGCATAAATCGACCACTTATAAAGCGCTGCTCCTACACCAAAAAGAATCAACGCAGAGTACATCGGGTGTCTTATGTAACGATAAATTCCATTAGTAATAAAGGGTGCGCCGGCTCTCGGCTCGGGTAGCGCGGTAAGCGAGGGGCGGAGAAAAAATGCTGCGACTACGAGAGCAAAAAGCGCGAATATGGCTAGTGCACGACCCATCAAGTAGATAGATTGAGTTGGCGCGGCTTGATCTGGAAGTAGTACCAAGGTAATTAACAGCGCAAATTGCGCCACTACCAAAATCCAGCCCGGCTTTTTTAACAATTTTCAACCCTTTCCAAGTATGCTCACTAATCGAACAATCTACCGGCTAGGGGATAGCTAGTGAAATTAAGCAAAATTGCTTTTGGATTAAATGCCCTAATTGCCTGGATAGGCTTTATAGGTCAAGTCATCATTTCTTTTTTCAATTTAGTTGATGAACCTCGCAAAGGTGAGACCCTCTTTGGTGGCCATGATGAAGGTTTGCCCGGTGCAATATTTAGAGTTATCGACACTTTAAGCTATTTTACAATTTGGTCAGTTTTCTTGGTGGCAATCACTATGACTTTGATTTATAAAAATCCCAATAGCCTAAATATAAAATTACATGCGGCTCGCTTAACCAGCTTGATGATGATTTCAGTTACAGCAATTTTTTACGTTCTATTACTTTCTGCCGACGATACTCCAATTAGCTGGAACATTTATACAAACTTTCTCAATCATTATTTCACTCCGGCTTTGACACTGTTAGTTTTCATCTTCTTTGGTCCGAGAAAATGGTTTAAATTTAAGACAATATTTCAGGCATTGATAATTCCAACAATATTTTTAGTTTATACATTTATTCGTGGCGCAATCATTACAAAATACCCGTACCCATTCTTAGATGCTCATACCAATGGGTATCCAGCTACCCTGCTTCAAGTATTAACAATTTTAACTGCCGGGTTCATCTTTTTAGTGGTGTTCTATCTTTTTGACAAACTGATGCCTGCAAAAAAGAATTAGCTAATCTTTTAGTCGGACCCTTTATAAAAAACTGTTATTTGTATACATAGTTATCAAAGTTAATACTCATTCCTGTGGCATGTGATTTAATTCGCTGTCGGGTAAAGCTAGCTTTTCTATTAATTCATGTTGTGAGGGACAAAGTTTTAAAAGCTCGGTTTTTCTTCCGCCGATAAAGTCACCATTTGAAAATCCAGGTGTCAATGTGCAGCCAAATAGTCCCCATGATCCTCCAGGTACCAACTCTCCGGCTTGCCAAACATTTCTTGGAATTAGGAATTGATGATGAGTGATGTCATCGCCAAGCACAATTTTGCGGTAAGCGCCGTCTGGATAAATCAGGTGTAATTGAATGGGGTCACCGGTATAAAAGTGCCACATTTCATCTTGCTTAAGTTTGTGAAATATTGAGTGACTAAGAGGTTCTTCGGAGTATAAAGCCAAAATTGCACTTGTCGATGGGCTGTTAGTAGCTGGGTCAATTTCCCCAAGGTAAGTGCGCTTGAAAAAAGCAACCTCAACAGGCAATCTGCTCATGTCAAGTTGGTCAATTACTTCTTGAGCAGTGAGCTTCATTTTAAATAGTGTAGCGATAGAATTTGTATCAGAACCAGCGAAACATTCCAATGATGCCTGCTGTGGCATAGAAAAGTTGTAAAAATAAAATTCCACGATGTTTACCTAAATATGCCCAGACACCAATTGAAATTGCCGAAATAAGTAACAAGCTAAAGCCTAAAAATTCTGCACCAATATTTAATGCCACCAGCATTGAATAGAAAATGGCTGTTAAGACCCCAAACCATTCAAATATTTTTTGTTTCATTTTTCTAGAATCAAATCAGCAATTTTATAAGCGTAGGGGCCAGATAACGCGTTGTTAAGATCGACATTGGAATAGATCAACTTCCAACGATCTTCAGCTACCTCAACTGCACTGGGGTCCAAATTATTGAAGTCTTTTTCTTCCAGTAATGGCTGCTTTTCAACGGTCCAATTTTCACCATCTTGGCTATAGGCGACGAAAAGTTTTTGGGGTAGTCGATGTGGTGTTGTGGAAAGCAGCAGGATCCAATCCTCTGGTGCAACTTGCAACATGTAGGGATCTACATATCCACCCTTAAGCGCCACGTTTGAATCTCTGTTAAAAGTTATGCCATCTTTACTTGTTGCAGTCAGCAAAACTTCGTCTCGCTCGCCTTCAATCATTTCAACCCACATCATTTTTATATTTCCGTCTAGATCAAAATAGGTATCCGGCACACCCCAAGCTGGCTCACTCGTCTCTTGTTCGATGCCAGTGAATATTGGCTCTGAAAAATTCTGTAAGTCAGATGAGGTCGATACAAAAACTTTCTTTTTTGCCTTACTTGGATCCATAGGTTGATTTTGTTGTTGTGGATTCGCGTCATTTGGTTCCATCTGTGATGGATTTGGAGGCTGCATATCAAAACCTACAAAGTAGAGCAAAAAAGTTCCATCCGCTTTTTGGATAACAGAGTAATCCGAACCTGGCGGGAGCATAATCGAAGAGGGAGAGAAATTTATTCCGTCAGAAGATTCAAATACCCTGTCTGGAGAAATCGTGGTTGCTAGAAGTAGATAGTTACCATCTGAATTCTTAATGAGTTCTGGGCTGACTCCTTCAATCCCAAGGTCTTGAATATTTTCCAATCTCCAAGCACCGTCTGACTCCACTGCAGCCGAAGCTTCTGACTCCGTTGCAGGTTCGGCTTCTGACACGACTATGGGAACGGC
>JALRKC010000061.1 GCA_023254955.1 Candidatus Nanopelagicales bacterium
AAGGTTCAAGGAGTAGTTCTCACCCACGGGCATGAAGACCATATGGGTGCGGTGCCTTATTTGTTGCGCGAGCTGCCAAGTGTGCCGATTTATGGGGCAAAGTTGTGTTTGGCTTTTGTTGAGGCAAAGCTCTCTGAGCACAGAATTAAGGCTGATTTAAGAGAAGTTAAAGAGCGCGACACTATATATATAGGGGACTTTTCGGTGGGATTTTTATCAGTAACTCACTCAATCCCTGATGCCTTGGCATTATCAATAAAGGCTTTTGGGCAGTCAATTGTTCATACTGGCGACTTCAAAATCGACCCTTTGCCGCTTGATGCACGGGTTACAGATCTAAATGGTTTTGCGAATTTAGGCGATGAGGGAATTGATTTACTTTTGGCGGATTCAACAAATGCTGAAGTTCCTGGGTTTGTCGCAATGGAAAAAGACATTCAAGGTGTTTTAGAAAGTGTGATGCTCTCTTCTCGCGGGCGAGTAGTGGTCGCTTCATTTGCCTCGCATGTGCACAGGGTGCAGCAAGTAATTAATGCTGCGGCTAAGCACGATCGAAAAGTAGCTTATGTTGGTAGGTCAATGCTTCGCAATATGAAGATTGCTTCTGATTTAGGTTACTTGCACATTCCGCCGGGAGTATTAATTAATTTAGATGAGGTCGATTCTTATCAAGATCATGAAGTTGTTTTAATTACGACTGGATCTCAGGGTGAGCCAATGGCGGCTCTTAGCCGCATGGCGGGGATGGATCACAAGATTCGCTTAACTGAAAATGACACGGTAATTCTTGCCTCATCGATGATTCCAGGTAACGAAGATTCGGTAAATCGAGTGATTAATGGTTTAACAAGGCTTGGCGCGAGAGTTATTCATTCTGGCAATGCAAAGGTGCATGTATCTGGGCACGCGGCAGCCGGGGAGTTATTGCATTTTTTCAACATTACAAAACCTAAAAATTTAATGCCAGTTCATGGTGAGCCAAGGCATTTAGTAGCTAACTCTCGCCTTGCTAAACAAACTGGTATTGAAAATGTAGTTTTAGTTGAAGATGGTTTGGTTACTGACCTAGCTAAGGGTGAAGCCAAAATTGTTGGGGCTGTGCCATGTGGTTATGTGTTTGTTGATGGCTCGAGTGTCGGCTCAGTTGCTGAGACATCTTTGAAAGATCGACGCATCTTGGGTGAGGAAGGTTTTATTTCAGTAGTCGTAGTTGTTGATGCGGTTGAAGGCAAAGTAATTGCCGGCCCTGAAGTTCATGCTAGAGGTTTTTCTGAAAGCGAAGCAGTCTTTGACAAAGTCGTGCCATTAATTCAGTCAGCTTTAGAAGAAGCGCTCAAAACCGGTGTAGCGGATTTGGCATCATTACAAAAAATCGTTCGCCGAACCACGGGCAAGTGGGTAGCTGAACAACACCGCAGAAAACCTATGATTATTCCGGTAGTAGTCGAGGCCTAAGGGGAGTTAGATGAGTGAAGATGTATCAGTATCAATTAACAAAAAAGGCTCTTTAAAAGTCATCGGCAAATACACCCTCACCTATACCAATGACGCTGGTGAAGAAGTGACAGAGGAGATAGACGGTAAAAGATCTTTTTGCCGCTGTGGCCACTCCAAAACCATGCCTTTTTGCGACGCCACCCATAGAGAAATTGGGTTTGAGGGGTAGTCGTAGATTATCCATAAAATTGGGGATTTTGCGACACGCGAGACCCTTGAGACCTTTGGGGCAGGTGTTTTTTAAGGGTAATGTCGCCTTATGGCTACCAGAACGCCTTCGCGCGCTCCAAAAAAGAGAAAACCTGCACCTGGGCCAAATCCATTTGTGTTGGTTTTGGGGCGGATACTGTTATTAATTGGTGTTGCCTGGGGAGCGATTGCTAAGGCATTAGGCACGGTGCTTCGTGGAGCAAAAGATATTGATCAAGCCCAAAGGCGTGATGGATTAGGTTTATTACTAATTGCACTCACAATAATTGTCGGTGCAGATGTTTGGTTTTATGTAGAAAGCCCACTAACGAACTTTTCAAGGTTGATAATTGGCGGAGCAGTTGGCTCACTTTCTGTTTTAGCTCCGGTGGTTTTGCTTTGGGGCTCTTGGAATTCATTTAGAAATCCCACTAAAAAAGGGGAAGGGCCCAGAGTTGTTATTGGATTAACGGCGATCTTGCTCGCAGTTTCGGGGCTTTGGCATATTTTGCAAGGATTGCCTGTTCCAGCAGACGGAGTTAGCGCAATGCAGTCAGCTTCAGGTTGGCTAGGCTGGCTAGTTTCGATTGGATTAGTTTCATTATCAAATTCGATAATTGCATCTTTACTACTTTTATTGGTGCTCTTTTTCGGGGTGCTAGTTACCACCAAAACGCCTGTTACGGCAATTCCTAGAAAGTTGGCCCCAGTTGGTTTGTTCTTAGTTCAAATTAAGGATTCCATGCCTAAGGTCTCGCTGAAGCGGGATGTTAAGGCAGACCCTGAATTAGTTCGCGCGGTAGATGAAGTCTTTACCAATGTGCACGATGCGGTCATTGAAGAAGATGATGAAGAAGAGCTTGAGGATGAGGCCCCAGTAGCGAAAAAGCCGGGCTTTTTTAGAAAGCTGTTCCCGAAATTTGAAGAAGAAGATGTAGTCGAAGAAATTGAAGAGGCTTTTGAAGAAGAGGCTTTTGATGTTTCTCCAGTATTAAGTGAAGAAGTAATCGTTGAAGATTTAGATCAGACCATGCCAATGCCAGCGGTTATTGCGGCAGATGATGAAACTAGGCCAATTCCAACAGTTAAAGTGTCAAAGCCAAAAGCACCTGTGAAGGCAAAGCAATTAGATCTAACGTCGATTAAGAACTATCAATTACCTGCGGCAAATAGCTTGGTGCCAGGGGGAGCGCCCAAGGCCAAAAGCAAGATCAATGACCAAGTGGTTGCCGCTTTAACTCAAGTTTTCGCCCAATTTGATATCGATGCGCAGGTGACAGGGTTTTCTCGCGGGCCGACTGTTACTAGATATGAAGTTGAGCTTGGAACAGGCGTAAAAGTTGAGCGAGTAACGGCGCTAAGCAAAAACATTGCTTATGCCGTGGCGTCAGCTGACGTGCGCATTTTGAGCCCGATCCCGGGTAAAAGTGCGATTGGTGTTGAGATACCAAATTCAGATCGTGAGTTAGTAGCGCTTTATGACTTGTTAAATAGTTCAGTTGCAAATGAAGATAAGCACCCATTGATTGTCGGCTTAGGTAAAGATGTTGAAGGCCACACAATTGTTGCGAACTTAGCCAAGATGCCGCATTTATTAGTTGCCGGCTCAACGGGATCAGGTAAATCAAGTTGCATCAATGCACTAATTACCTCGATTTTAATGAGAGCGACCCCCGATGATGTGAGACTTGTTTTGGTAGATCCCAAGCGAGTTGAGTTAAGTAATTATGCGGGCGTTCCGCATTTGATAACTCCAATCGTTACCAACCCGAAGAAGGCTGCAGATATTTTGCAGTGGGTAGTTAAAGAGATGGACATGCGCTATGACGCATTGCATGCTCATGGTTTTAGGCACTTGGATGATTACAACAAAGCAGTAAAGCAAGGCAAAGTTTCGGCTAAAAGTGAAGATGCACCTGAGCCAAAGACTTATCCGTATCTACTTGTAATCGTTGATGAGTTAGCAGATTTAATGATGGTAGCTCCAAGAGATGTTGAAGATTCGATTGTGAGAATTACCCAATTAGCACGTGCTGCTGGTATTCATTTAGTAATTGCTACGCAAAGACCTTCAGTTGATGTGGTAACTGGTTTGATTAAAGCAAATATTCCATCTCGCTTAGCTTTTGCTACTTCTTCTCTTGCTGATTCAAGAGTTATTTTGGATCAAGGGGGAGCTGAAAAACTTGTCGGTCAAGGCGATGGCCACGGGGTCGATCAGTTGAGTGAATTGGACCTGTGTGCTCTCTTGGTTAGCTTGCTGCCATGCGGAGCTAAATCCTTTGCTGGCGTCTAAAAGCCA
>JALRKC010000062.1 GCA_023254955.1 Candidatus Nanopelagicales bacterium
AAAACTTTATTCTTAGAATCTTTTCGCTCAAGTTGATGTAGAGGTAATACGCGCAATTTATCAGCGAGCTTCAAGCCCGCTGATACCTCTAGCACGAGAGATTATTCTCTGTTTGCTGCAAGAATTGCAAACAATCTTAAGAATTCAATATAAAGCCAGACTAGTGTTAGAACTAAACCAAAGGCTAACTTCCATGATTCACGTTCAGGTAAATTCATGTCAACTGCCTGATTAATTGCTTCAAAGTCCAAGGCCAAGCTAAATGACGCTAAGCCAACTCCCACTAGTACTAACAAAATTCCAATTCCACCTACGCCATAAAAGCCCCAACCGCCGCCTACGCCAGCAAAAGATGAAATAAAACTAATCACGGCTATAACTAAATAAGAAACTAAAGCAACCATCATTATTTTTACAAATTTGGCATTTACTTTTATAACACCAGTTCTATAAAGAGTAAGCATCACACCAAAAGCAACAATTGTTGCCATGATGGTATTACCAACTAGGTTCTCACCTTGAGCAGCAAAAGCATTCTGATAAATAAAGCTAATTGCACCCAAAAAAACACCTTGGGCTGCGGCATAAGCCAAAACTAGAGCTGGTGAAACTTGCTTTTTGAAGATATTCACTAGGCCTAAGACAAAACCAATACCCATCGCGATAAGTGCAATACCCGGATTACTGGGCGCCAAACTCCAACCAAAGAAAGCCCCCACTAAAAGCAGTCCCAGCATCATTGCTGACTTGATCACCACATCATCAAGCGTTACCACTCTCTCACCTGGCAATGCTCTTGCAGTTTCTGATGGAGCTTGAGGTGCCCCTAAAACACTGCCTGGCTCGCGAAAGTCAGCGTATTTGCGCATTACCGGATTGTTAGTTTGCACCTGATTGCTCCTTAGTGGCTATCTATTATTTTGACCTTGACAGTCAGTCTCAATATTAACATTTTTATCGCTTTAGCGCCTTACACCCTTTTTGGACAACCCAAAAAAATCTCGGGGTGGTGATGAAAAACTTTATATTTAGTGCGAGAATACTCTAAGAAATTTCCACCCCGTACGGAGGAATACGTGGCAGTTAAAAAGAAAGCAGCTAAGAAAAAAGTTGCTAAAAAGAAGGTAGCCAAGAAGAAGGCTCCTGCAAAGAAGAAGGCCGCCAAGAAGGTCGCCAAAAAGAAAGTTGCAAAAAAAGCAGCTAAGAAAAAAGTTGCTAAAAAGAAGGTAGCCAAGAAGAAGGCTCCTGCAAAGAAGAAGGTAGTTGCTCCTGCTGCTCCAGCTAGCACTGAGTCAGCTGCCCCTGCACCATCACCTTTCAACCCATTGAGCTGGTAAAGCGCAATAGGTTTTAAATAATAAAGGCCACCGATAGGTGGCCTTTATTATTTTAGAAGGCTATCTAAATAATTTGTAAACTGTTCCGGTGTTCCAATTGGACCATTAATTCTTCCAATTAGCATTCCATTTTCATCATAAATCAAAGTAACTGGTAGCCCTGAAATTTGATAAAAACCCTGCAAAGTAGTTTCAGAATCTACAACTGATGGAAAAGGTAATTTCCACTTTGCTGCACTAGCAATAGCTGCATCTTCTTTATCCTGATAATTAATACCAATAAAATTCAAATTCTTAAATTTATTTTTTGCGGCTATAAATGCCGGTGCATCGTCTTCGCAATAAACGCACCAAGATGCCCACAAGCTAACAATCATTGGCTTACCTGTTGGCAAGCCCGCTAAATTTACAGCGCTGTCATGACCCAAGCAAGGCAACACTTTGTCAGGCAGTTCGTTTTTTAACTCAACAGCATTCAAATCACTCGTTGGGCAATTTTGCATTGGATAGTTAGTTGCTTGATTTAGATCTGCCCAATTTTTTGAATTACTCTCACCCGAGCAACCGCTAAGCAGTAAGGAAGTTACCAAGATCAAGCCAACTTTTAATTTCATGCTGTGCCCTCGGTGGGATTCGAACCCACACTGGACGGATTTTAAGTCCGCTGCCTCTGCCGGTTGGGCTACGAGGGCGCGCCGATAAGTCTACGAGTTGGCTACTCGTCGCTTTGCAAGTGTAAAGACTCGATCAAACATAGGCTCAGTTAGCCGCTTGGTAAAGGTGTTTTGTTGACTGGGGTGATAACTGGCGATAAGCAATAGTTCTTGTTGATTTTTTTGAAAGAGTACGGCTGCTTCATGTTTAAATTTAGGAATTTTTTTATCAGCTTGATAACCTTCTGAGCTCAGCAATTTCAAACTTTCTTGCCAGGCAAATGATCCAAGAGCAATTATGCACTTTAGATCTTTTTTGATTAGCTTCCATTCTTTTTCAAGCCAAAAACTGCATTTATCTCTCTCTTCTGTTGTTGGCTTATTGTCTGGAGGTGCGCAACGAACAGCGGTCAATACTCGAGCTGATTGCAACTTAAGTCCATCTTTAATGTCAGTCGAAGTTGGTTGATTAGCAAAACCTGCTTTATGCATCGCACGATAAAGCCAATCACCACTGCGATCTCCGGTGAAAATTCTCCCGGTGCGATTTGCTCCATGTGCTCCAGGAGCTAATCCCACAACCAATAATTTTGGATTGCTGACTCCAAATCCAGGTACAGGCCTTCCCCAATAATTTTGATCTTGATAAGACTTTCTTTTCTTAACAGATACTTCTTTTCGCCAAGCATTTAATCTAGGGCATTTTCTACAATTTGAAATCTCTACTTCTAAGAGTTTTAATGCGGTCATGAAACCAACGACCAAGCAACACCATCAAGAATATCTCTCTCGCTAGCAATTAGTGCCTCCGCTTTGACTTCTTTCATGACCTGATCGAGCACTATGGCGCCGGCAGTAATTACTTCTACTCGCCCAGGATGCATATACCCCAAAGCAGCTCTTTGTTCAAAAGTTAAATTAGCAAAATCTCGAGCTGCAGCGCTGATTTGTTCTTTCGTTATTAAAGCTCCGTGCAAAATGTCGGGATCATATTTTTTTATTTCGAGCGCATGTGCGGCAACTGTTGTTACCGTGCCAGCTACTCCGATCACAGACTTAACTTTTGAAAAATCCACTAGCTCTGCAGCTTGTTTGAATTCTTGCGCAACATCTGATCTAATTGCATTCACTTGTTCTATTGATGGGTTGCCACCTGGGCTGTGACGCTCAGTCATTCTCACGCAACCGACGTTCATGGAATATGCCGAATCTGGTTTATCGACTCCCACAACTAATTCTGTGGAACCACCACCAAGGTCTATAACTAAATAGGGGGCAGGAAATCGCTTAGCCAAAGATTTCGTAGCTCCAGCAAAAGAAAGTGCAGCTTCTTCTTCGCCAGTTATAACCTCTGCTTCGACATTTAAATTACTTCTTACCAATGAGAAGAAATCTTCTCTATTCGTTGCATCACGTGTAGCGCTGGTCGCCACAAATCTTACTTTTTCTACTCTGTTTTCATTAATTATTTGGGCATACTCTTTTATTGCTGCAAGTGTTCGCTCTAAAGCCGTTCCGCTAAAACGCTTTGTTTTATCTACGCCTTCACCTAATCTAACTATTCTCATTTCGCGTACTAGCTCAACCATGCTATTGGTGTGCTTATCAAATTCCATTATCAATAGTCGAATTGAATTAGTTCCACAATCTATTGCTGCAATTTTCAAATTAACTCATCTTCGCTGAGGCAAGGAGTTTGGCACCAATCCATAATTTCATTCAACACCATGTCTCCAATTTTATTGATACCTTTTCCCTTGGCTAAGGCGTGTGCGGCCAAAGCATGCAGGCACTTCACTCTGCTTGGCATACCTCCGGCACTAACTCCTGATATTTCTAAGACTTCTTCTATTGCCTCTCGTTCTTTTAAATAACTTTCGTGAGCTAATGAATAGTTTTTTTGCAAATTATCATCTAGTTCAAGCTT
>JALRKC010000063.1 GCA_023254955.1 Candidatus Nanopelagicales bacterium
GTACAGATTTCAACTCATCTGGAGTTGTTTCACTTTTGCCTTCAGGGGCTGACCCGTACTTTAGAGCTCATGCGATTTCTAGCGGTGTTGAAATTGAAGCTGGATTTGCTGTGATGCTGGTTTTATCTGGAAGTGGTCAGTTATTAAGTGATCACGGCGATACTCTTGATCTTGCTCGCGGGGATGCTTTAGTAGTTCCACATGCTGTTGGCAATTGGAAACTTACTGGAGATTTAAGAGCTTGGGTTGCAAGACCACCAGAGATTAGTAAAGCGGCTTTAGCTATTTAGATTTTTCAATCCACACCGAAAGTTGCGGAAAGGGAATTTCTATATTTGCTTCATCGAAATGATTTTTAACTTCTTCTCTTAAGCGTCTAGTTAAGGCCCATTGAGTGCCAGCTTTTACCTTGATAGAAATTCGAATATCTATGGAATTGTCACCTAGATTTTGCACACCCCAAATCTCAGGCTCTTCTAAGATATTTTCTTTGATACCAGGAAGCTTTGAATAACTTTTTAGAATCTTTGCTAATTCTTTCTGAGTGAAATTGAGGTCACTTTTATATGCAACAGCAACGTCTAAAATAATGCGGGACCAATCTTGGCTTAAGTTGCCAACCTTCGTAATTTCACCATTTGGGATATGCCAAACGGTGCCATCAACTCCTCTAAGTCGAGTAGTGCGAAGACTTACTGACTCAACTTCGCCGATTGTGCCGGCAACATCAATCACATCGCCTACGCCGTATTGATCTTCAATAAGCATTAACACGCCAGAAAGAAAATCTCGAACCAAACTCTGAGCACCAAAACCCAGAGCCACTCCAGCGATACCAGCTCCAGCAACCAGCGGAGCGAGGTTAATTCCAAGGGTGCCAAGAGATGTTAAAACTGCAATAGTCCAAACCACTACCGAAATCACGCTTGAAGAAAGGGCTGTTAAGGCTTTAGTTCGCTGTTCGACGCGTTCGTCGACCACCGGCTTAAGGTCGCTGATTCTTAAAAGAGCCCTTCTCACCAGACGGCGCAAGAATTTGGCAAAAAGCCAGGCCAACAAAAGGATCAATATAACTCGCCCCGTAGGAGCCAAGCCTTCTGTCAAGACTTTGGCCCACAGCTCACTTGCTGTCTCGGTAAATCTTGAAAAATCATCCATTGCTAAAACCATAGCAAACGGGAGTCAAATCTCAGTTTTCACTTGCGTATCACGTAAAATCAATTAGGCGATGCCCAAGTATCTCATAAAAGCAATAGCACTTGTCTTAGTCGCATTTTTAGTAAATGCACCTGCCTTGGCCGCTCCTATGCCGGCGAATGCTCAGGTTGACGCGGCAAGAGCGGAACTCGCTGCCACCAAAGAAGAGTTAGCTAAAGCTCGAGAGGATCTTAAACTCGCTAAAGCAGAGTTAGAAAAAGCTAGAAGCGAAGATCGAAAAGTAAATCGAGAGCTGAATGAAGCTCAAGCAAACATTGAGCAAATTTCAACAGATATTGAGACACTTTCATTATTAATCAGTTCCACTCAAGATCAAATTGCAGACCTCGTTCGTGCTACTCATATTGATGGCGTACAGCAAGAGTTATTAGTGCTTGATGCGATTTTTGGCTCTAGCGATAGTGGCGACTTGACATCAATCTTGATGTCTTTGGAGATGATCTATCAAGACTCCAACCAGATAGTTGAGCAATTAGTTTCAACTCAATTAGAACTTGAAGCCAAAGAAGCTGAAGCCAGAGAGCAAGAAGAAATCATTTCAGAACGCAAGGTTAGAACCAGTCAATTAGTAGCCGAGATGGCAGCAGCCGAGACCAAGGCAAAAAATGAGACAACTCGTATAGAGAAATTGATAGCTAGCCAAGAAGCCACAATCAAAAAGTTAGTAATTGCTGGCATGCCTAAACCACAACCTCGCGGGGGAGACTTTGGGCAAAGAGTTGGCCCAAATGATCGAATTTTAGGAACCGATATTTCTCTTTGGCAACATCCAGGGAACGCCCCGATTGATTTTGTGAGAATGTATAACGCAGGGATGCGTTACATATTCATAAAAGGGACTTCTGGTGGTGCAGATGCAAACCAAAGAGCAAATTACTGGTCGAGTATCGATTTTCCAAAAGCGAGAGAAGCTGGTTTATTAACTGGTATCTATCACGCTGCATTAATTTCATCGGATGCCAATGTTGAAACAGGATTTCAGCAAGGTGTAGCCCAAGCTGATATTGCAGTAAATCACTTGAATTCACTTGGTGGAATGAGGCCGGGAGTTTTGCCAATAGTTCTTGATATTGAACCTTTTTCTAGGCCTTCAAATATTGGCGCAAGTGTGGTTTCGAGTTTTTCCGTTGGTTTTGTACAACAAGTAGAAGCGCGAACCGGTAGAAAACCAATTATTTACTCTAATTTAAATTTTATTCAGTTATATTTGCGCGATCAAAGACTTGCTAATTATCCGCTTTGGATTGCCAATTATTCACAAGTTTCTAACCCGGCAACCACGGTTACTCGTGGCTGCACAAGAACCATTTGGAGTATGTCTGATTGCGAGAAAGCTTGGACTTTTTGGCAATACACCGACAGGGGAGATGGAAGAACCTACGGAATTGCTAGTGGGTATTTAGACATGAATGTTTATGCATTTACCGCAGATCAGCTGCTTCAAATGGCAGGGTATTGAAAACGATTTCTTGCATTGTCAATATGTTGAGCCATCGCAGAGAAAGCTTCATGGCTGTCGCCCATTTCAAGAGCTGAAATAATTGCAGCGTGCTCCGTCATTGTCTCCTCAAAGTCGACAGGTACGTCACGAATAAAATGAAGCCTGTATAAGTGCAAAAAACAATGGCTAGCTTTGTACGCCTTAGTTAGCAGTGCATTACCTGCTGCTTCAAAAATCTGAGTATGGATATTTTCATCATGCTCAGCTAGTTTCTCGAATGCCTCAATTCCGCTAAGATTTTGAATTTCTTTCGCAAAATCTATTTCCTTGTACATCTGCTCAATTTGTTCCTTAGTAGAAAACTCCGCAGCAATCTTTGCCGCGTAGGGTTCAAGAACACTCCTGAAATTGAATAAATCTTGTGCTTCCTTTGCATTTAATAATTGCGAAGCTCTAAAGCCCTTCAGCGGCTCTTTGATAACCAAACCAGTTTCTTCTAAGCGAGCAAGCGCTTCACGGATGGGGGTTTGAGAAACATTTAAATCACGAGAGAGAGAATCTATATTCATTCGATCACCAGGGCGAATTTCACGAGTCATAATTTTTTTTCGAATAATAAAAAAAACATCATCACTTAAATTAAATCTAACGCCAGGTAGGCGCCTTGGATATATCGAATCTTTAGTTTTCATAACGCTTATGCGATATTAGTTCAAGGCAACGACAAAAGGTCACAAAATATGACAAATTAGTCGCAGAGCGTATCCAAAATCCTATAGGGAAACCAGAAATTTCCTATAGGAAATTATTGCGTGAATTGCAAAACTTAACTGGTTTTTACTTGGGTAAGTAAAGGTTTCCTAATCCACCATCAACTGAAAGCAAGGTGCCGGTAGTTGAAGCGGATTTTGGATTAGCTAAGTACAAAATTGCGTGAGCAACTTCATCTGGTGAAACTAACCGGCCAATTGGTTGGCGCGCCTCTAAGGCTGCTCGCTCTTTTTTGGGGTCATCAGCTTGCGCTAACAGTCTTTGCACCCAAGGAGTGTCAGCGGTACCTGGGTTAACTGAATTCACTCTGATTTTCTCACTAACAAAATCGGCGGCCATGGCAAGAGTTAAAGTTTGAATTGCGCCTTTAGCCGAAGAGTAGACCGCGCGCTTAGGAATCCCTACCGGTGCGGCAACTGAACCGGTATTAACAATTGCTTTGTTTTGCGATTTTCGAATCAGTGGTAAAAACTTTTTAG
>JALRKC010000064.1 GCA_023254955.1 Candidatus Nanopelagicales bacterium
AGGAAGAAACAGCCCAGCATCCTCCCCCTGGCCAACCTCTTTAAGCCATGGTGGAGTGCCATCAGGGCTGTTGGTAATTATTTTTCGAAATCTCTTACCAATCGCTTTTTGAATTCGATTAGCCTTAGGTTGTTCCATCTGGCGGTGTTAAATCTTTTCTTCTCTAATCTTCCAGTCCGCTCCAAATTCTTTCACTTTTTCTAAAAACGGCAACGGATCAAACCATTCAGGGCCCATTACTCCCTCAGGCTTCCAGATGCCTTCATTAAGTAATTCCATAGCAATAATTGGATTAAGCGCAGTTTGCCAAACTACTGCTTGATCGCCGTATTCTTTCATTGACCATTCGTTATCTACTACGTGATAAATATAAACCGCTTTAGGACTTTTATTTTTATCTTTACCCTTAACTAAGACTCCTGCGCAAGTTTTACCTTTCATTCGCTCACCCAAAGTTGCCGGATCTGGCAATGAAGCTGCGAGCAAATCTCTTGGGGATACCTTTAATCCTTTTACGTCAACGCGCTCAGTTTTATCTAGCCCTAACTTTCGGATCATTTGAAGAATTTCAATAAATTCATCACCTAATCCGTATTTAAAGTTCACTTTCTTGGCATCTACTTTTTGTGGGATTAGAACCACTTCTTCGTGTTCTACGTTTACGCAAGCGACGGGCCCAATTCCTTCAGGAAACTCAAAAACCTCTGGCTCGCTAAATGGCTCTGTGGTGAACCAGCCTTTTCCGTCTTCCCAAACTATTGGAGGGTTTAAGCACTCTTCTACTGTCGTCCAGATGCTAAATGTTGGAGCAAAGTCATAACCCTCAACTTGCAAATTTGATCCATCTAGCACTGTTAGAGAATCAATTTCGCTAAAGAGTTGATCGGCTGCGTACTTTGCAAAGACATCGCTCATGCCAGGCTCAATGCCCATTCCCACAAGCGCGTAGATGCCTCTCTCGGCCCAGTTCCAGTCGCGAGCAAACTGCTCATCGCCCAACTTCACTCCACATTCTGTATAGGGGTATTCGGGGTGAGGCTTTGAAAGGCTCATCGCCATGTCTAGATAATTAACTTCTTCAACTTCGCACGCTCTAAATATCGGCATCACGAATCTTGGGTCAACTGCATTAACCACGATGTCAGGGTCAGTCTTTTGAATCAACTCTCGCAGGGCTTCTACGTCACCTGCATCTATGTGTGCTGCTTTAAAGCGTTCGTCTTTGGTGCGCGCTACAGCTGCTTCGGCTCGTTTCAGGTCATAGTCAGCCACCGTCATTTCGGTTATCGACTGTCTACGCGATGCGATATTGGCTATCGCACTGCCAACTCCGCCTGCACCTATCACTAGGGCTTTCACGGGAAAATCTCCTTTTCAGGTTCCCTAACAACCTAGCATGACCCTAAAAAGGGGCCATTTTCCTTTTATTTTTGTCAATTGGCCAAAAATTTTGCTGCTTATAGAATTTAAATAACAAAGAAAAGGACTTATCTCTTGTTAGTCGATCTAATACCGACTAGTTACTTAAGTTCCTTACCAGCGGTACTGCTGGCTTTTCTTGGCAGCATTTTCTTGATTGTGATGGCGACCCGAGTTGGGATCTATAGCGCAATTTCGCTTTTGGCTAGGACTTTAAATTGGCGCCAAGAAACAGTTGGAAAGCTACTTGGGTATGTCACTAGTTTTCCGGAACTAATCACCACCATTTATTTAGTGCTTGCTGGGCTATATGTATCTGCTTTGTACAACATTATGGCTTCGAATGTAATCAATATTCTCTTAGCTTTTGGCGTGACAGCAATCGTCTTCAAAAAAATTAGTATAGATTTTTTAAAAGCAATTCACTTACCGACTTTGTGGCTCACCTTGGTGGTGCCGATATTTTTGATATTCTTCACTCGACACGTTGACTATCTTTTATTTGTTGTTATCGGTTTATCGATTTTTTACATCCTCTATTTGCTCTACACCAGCCAGCGGCTCAAAGAGCCAACTAGCCCAATTGAATATCACCCATTAGTTGAAATGCAGTCCGGTTTTAACCACAAATTGCAACGAGTTTTGCTAGCTATATTTATGTTGATTGCCGGAGTCGGGGTAATTTTAATTTCTGGAGATCTTTTTAGTCTTTCTTCTCAAATATTAATCGCAGATTATGGTGCACCGGAGCTCTTGATTGGAATTATCACGGGTATAGCCACCAGCCTTCCTGAATTAACAACCTTTTACACTTCAGCCAAATCAAACAAAGAAAACCCAGCTGGAGCTCAGAAAGAAATTGGGCACAATCTACTTGCCTCAAATTCCGGCAATATTTATGTTGGCTATAACTTAGCTTTAATTTTGGTTTTATTGCTCTAAATGCAAAAAGCGCCCCGAAGGGCGCTTTTTGATAGCTACTAAATTTAGCCTCTGTTCTTCATAGCGAACTCTTCTTCGGGTGAGAGCACTAGACGCTTACGCGTATAGAGGGCGAAGTAGAGCAGACCGATAACAAAAGCACCCATCAACCAAAGTACCGGTTCTTGATAATCCGGGCTAAATGGCAAGACGATCAACACAACAATGGCGATGATCATCGAGACAGTTGCACCCCAGCTACTAACCGGGCTCAAGTAAGGTCTGTTAATGTTTGGCAGGTTCTTCTTGAGCAACAGATAGGCAACCATTTGAAGCGCATAAGAAATAACTGCACCAAATACAGCCATGCTCAACAAAGATCCTGCTAGCACTACGCCATCACGACCTGTAAGTATTGGTAAGAACACCACAAGTGCGTAGCCGATTATGGATCCCGCCACTAATGCCACAAATGGCACCTTATTTTTTTCTCGAGTCACACTCAAGAAAGTTGGGTAATAACCAGCCCGCGATAGCGAGTAGACGTTTCTACCAGCGGCGAACATAATTCCTTGGAACGAAGCCATTAAACCTGCCATCGCAAATAGCGAAAGCAATGGAGCAATGGCGTCGTTAGGAAATACTTGTCGCAAACCGTCGAGAATTGGTTCACCACTTGAGCCAATAACTTCGGCACCAAGTACACCAGGGTTTAGCGTCAAAACAATCAAGGCGCTAATAATCAGTGTGACCATACCCCTAAATGCACCAACCGGAATTGCTTCTTGTGGTGAGTGAGTTTCTTCAGCAGCAAGTGGTAATTCTTCGATACCTAAGAAGAACCAAATCGCAAACGGTAGAGCGAGCAAAATGCTTGCAACGCCATATGGCAGGAATGTTGAGCCACCCGCCTCAGGAGCGATATCAAATAGGTTGCTCACTGAGAAGTTACCACCAACCAAAGCCACGATTACAAAAAAGCTGATGATTGCAAGAGAAATTATCGCCATCCAAAATGCAAAGCTGAAGGATACGCTGACTCCAGAACCATTAATTCCCAAGAACACAAGGTAGAAAATTCCCACCCATGCCCAAAGCGGAAGTGAAATTCCAAATAGATCCGCGAAGATTGCATCTGCATAGAGGCCGGTAAAGACCCCAACAACTGCAGTCGTAACCACATATTCAATCGTTTCCGCAAATCCTGTTATGTAACCACCCCATGGACCCATCGCACTTCTGGCGAACGAATAAGCACCACCAGTGTGTGGCAAGGCTGCAGCCATTTCGTTGATGCTATAGATCATGAATAGATACATAGTTCCGATAATTAAGGTGGCAATAAACATGCCTCCCCATCCGGCTTGTCCGATACCGAGGTTCCAACCTGAGTAATGGCCAGAAATAACGGCCGCTACACCCAAGCCCCACAGTCCCCATGAGCCG
>JALRKC010000065.1 GCA_023254955.1 Candidatus Nanopelagicales bacterium
CCTGGAATAGTTTTTGGAAATGACCCAGTGGCAAGTAAAACATTCTTGCCGATAAAAGTTTGGTCACCAACTTTTACAGAATTAGGGCCAATGAATTTTCCGTCACCAGTTATGTAATCAACACCGCGATGCTTAACTAAACCTTGCAAGCCTTTATGGAGCCGATTTACTACAGAGTCCTTATAAGTATTAACTTGTGGCATATCTACGCCTTGCAAAGTTGCTTGAACACCAAAACTTGCTGACTCTCTGACCCCATCAGCAATTTCGCCAGCATGCAAAAGGGCTTTGGTTGGAATGCATCCTCTATGTAGACAGGTGCCGCCCAATAGGTCGCGTTCAATAAGTGCCACTTTTAGACCAAGTTGCGAGCCGCGCAAAGCTGCTGCATAACCACCGCTACCGGCGCCGAGAATTACTAGGTCGTAGTTGGACACAGGCCACCTTTCAAAAAAGTCTGTTAATGCTTATCTTTCCACCATCAAAAACTCAGCGCTTGTTAGGGTTATTTGGCTAATTGGCTGGCCAACTCCACCAAAGTGCGTACCGAAACACCTGTTCCGCCAGCAACTACATAGCCATAGGCACTGTTGTCATTAAAGGCGTTCGGCGCGATATCTAAATGCGCCCAGGGCATCTCTTCTTTCACAAATTCTTTCAAGAAAGCGGCTCCCCGAAGCATTCCTCCGGCAGGAGAGAGCGAAGGCGGGATATTTGCAATATCGGCAATTTCAGAATCAAGCCCAGCACGAATCTCTTCAGGGATCGGCATGTGCCACATTGATTCACCAGCAACCTGAGATGCCTTAATTATTTTCGAAATAAAATCATCGTTGTTCCCCATAACTCCAGCAGTGCGTTTACCAAGAGCAATCGAGGCAGCGCCCGTCAAGGTAGCTACGTTTACTAGGTAATCAGGTTTATCTTCTTGTGCTCTAACTAGAGCATCAGCTAACACTAAACGGCCTTCAGCATCGGTATTTAAAACTTCAACAGTTTTTCCACCATAAATTCGAATCACATCGCTTGGGCGTTGTGCGGTGTGTGATGGCATGTTTTCTGCCAACGCAGCATAGGCGGTCACTTGTATGTTTAATTTAAGTTCTGCGATTGCCGATATCGCCTGCATAACGGCAGCAGCACCAGCCATGTCTGCTTTCATGGTGATCATGGACCCAGGCGGTTTTAGTGAAATACCTCCAGTATCAAAAGTTATTCCTTTGCCAACTAGCGCTAAGTGTGTTTTTGCTTTAGTTGGACGATATACCGCACGCACCAAGCGTGGTGGATGTATTGAGCCTTTTCCTACGGCATAGATGCCACCAAAGCCTTTAGCTTTTAAAATTTTTTCATCTAGCACTTCAACTTTTATTACACCTTTGGCAAATTGCTTTTTAGCAAGTAGCGCAAAATCATTTGGGACCAAATCCAGCGGAGGAGTGTTCACTAAATCGCGTGCACGATTCACGCTTTCGACCAAAATTACAGCCTTTTGTAATGCTTTTTTGTATTCAGCAGAATCTGGCGCTTGGATAAGCGCAGTTTTCAAGGCTGGTTTAACGCCAGCTTTATCAGTTTTATATTTTGTGAATTTATAAGAACCTAAGCCAATTCCAACGGCAATAGCTTCGAGTTCTTCAGGGGAGTCAATTGCAATTGAAAAGACTGCCTCACTCTTACCTGCCAAAGCGCGACTAGCCGATGCTGCAGCGCGACGTAGCTGCTCTAGGTGCTTAGTTTCATCTTTTTCTTTTTTGCCAAGTCCAACACAAACTATGCCTTTAGCTAGTGAAAGATAAATAACTTCTCCAGCTTTACCTTTCGCTTGGCAAAGAGCTAATTGAGTCTGGATTTCTTTTTTTAATTTTGCATCGATTTTTACCTGCGAGGGCACCAGTTCAACAGATTCACCCTTTGGAGAAGTTGCGAGAACTAGCGGTTTATCAAATAAAAATTCTTTGGACTTGGTGAAAACTTGAATTTTTGTCACTTAAAACCCTCTTTGGCTAGATGCTAATAACAAAGCCTAGTAGCGTTCCATCATGACTTCTAATCAAGTAATTTACCCAGCCCTCTACCAGCTCCACTTGGCATTGGGAGCAAAAACTCATGAATTTGGTGGCTGGGATATGCCCATGGAATATGCGGCCGGGGGTGTGGTTGCGGAACATACCGCTACTAGAGAGAAAGTTGCTGTCTTTGATGTTTCCCACTTAGGAACGGCTTTAATCAAGGGCGAGGGAGCAAAGTCAGAATTAAATAAAATTTTTTCAAATGATTTGAATCGAATTAATCCAGGCCAAGCTCAATACAACTTATTGTTAACAGACGCTGGCGGAATAGTCGACGACATTTTTGTCTATTTAAAGAGTGACGATGAAGTATTGATCATTCCAAATGCCTCTAATTCAGATGAGGTTTTAAGTATTTTAGAGACTCATTTACCCAAAAATATTGAAATTAAAAATCTTCATCAAGAAATATCAATTTTGGCAATTCAAGGCCCAAAATCAAAATCACTAATTGAAAAAATGAATTTACCTGCCGAGATTGAATACTTGAGTTTTACCGAGAGTGAATTTAATAATCAGCAAATTACTATTTGTCGAACCGGATACACCGGTGAGTGGGGTTACGAATTACTGATCCCATCTAATGTGGTTCAAGACTTTTGGAATCAACTCTTTGAAGCTGGTAAAGAATTTGAAATCGTTCCAGCAGGCCTAGGTGCTCGAGATACCTTAAGAACTGAAATGGGCTATCCATTGCATGGCCAAGACATTACAAAAAGCATTTCACCGGTAGAAGCCGGTTTAATGTGGGCGGTGGGATTAAATAAAGAAACATTTATTGGCAAATTGGCGGTTGAGTCAGAAAAAATTCGCGGCCCCAAAAGAAAATCTTTTGGGCTTTTGGCAATCGATCGAGCCATCCCTCGAGGTGAAATGAAAGTTTATTTAGATGAAGCTTTAAAAGAAGAAGTTGGTGTAATTACCAGCGGAACCTTCTCGCCAACACTTAAACAGGGAATTGCCTTGGGGTTGTTGGATGCCAAACTAAAACTAGATCAGATCGTTTATGTTGATGTTAGATCTAGATCCATGCAATTTAAGTTGGTGAAACCGCCGTTTGTTCCATCAAGCGTTCGATAGCAAAGCTATAGCAAGTCCTTTTGCCGGGCTGGCTTGTGCAGTTAATTTGATTGTTTGTAATTGAGTATTTTCGACAGCTTTAATTAATCCAGGTCGATCAATATTTGAAGCCACATGCAAAAAATCTTTTGCTTGTGAGTTTCCACGAGCAACTAAATAACCTAAGGCGATTGCGCTATCACCGATTAAAAAGACAGGAGTTTTTCTTGACGCTGCTTGCTGAATTATTCTTAACGCAGTCACACCATTTTTTAGGCCCAAATTTTCAAGCAAGCGTTCTTTTTCACTTCTTAAATCTCTGTTATTTTTAATCAATAATCTAATTTCTTCACAATCTTTAATCCAAGCTGCATCGCTACCAGCTTTAGAATTCCCGAGCAAAGTTGCCGCATCCAAGTTTAAGTAGATACCGATAATTGCTAAAGCCTTATTAGCAGAGCCATCGAGCGAGATAGCCAGGCTTGAGATTGATTCATCAATTTTTTTGTCCACGTATTCCATCGTCACTGAATCTAGGTTGGCTAATTGCAGATCAAAGGTGCTTAACTCAGACCAGTTGTTGAAAGAACTATCAAGGTCATCATGAATTAG
>JALRKC010000066.1 GCA_023254955.1 Candidatus Nanopelagicales bacterium
CAGTCGTGGCACGCATCGCACGGGAATTAGGTGCCTTAACTATTGGCGTAGTAACTAAACCATTCAACTTCGAAGGTCAGCGAAGAATTAATCAAGCTGAAATCGGAGTTGAAGAACTTCGCAAAGAAGTTGACACTTTAATCGTGATACCAAACGATCGACTTTTGAGTTTGTCGGACAAAAATATTTCAATGCTTGAAGCATTTAAACAAGCCGATCACGTGCTACTTCAAGGAGTTAGCGGCATCACTGATTTGATCACAACTCCAGGCTTAATCAATCTGGATTTTGCCGACGTAAGAAGTGTTATGCAAAATGCAGGAAGTGCCTTGATGGGAATCGGAATGGCACGAGGCGAAAGTCGTGCGGCCGAAGCAGCTAGAAATGCCATTGCCAGTCCATTACTTGAAGCAAGCATTGATGGTGCTCGAGGAGTTTTACTCTCGATTGCGGGTGGATCTGATCTAGGTTTATTTGAGATTAATGAGGCAGCCAGATTAGTCGCGGATGTAGCTCACCCTGAAGCCAACATAATTTTTGGAACGGTAATTGATGACACCCTCGGGGATGAAGTTAGAGTCACGGTTATCGCTGCGGGATTTGATTCTTATGAGCCGTCTAATCGTCCTTGGAGCCCGACTACTCAAGAGACAGAAACTGAAGACGATATGGAGATTCCAGATTTCGTAAATGCAGATGATGCCACTGGCCCTCAGCCGGTAGTCAGCTCAGAGTTTGAAGCTACTCAAGCTGCAACTCCGCGTCGGGTGGTTTTTGATGACACTGCAGATGACGAACTGGATGTGCCTGACTTTCTGCGCTAGAAATGAATTCGCTGGGCGTTTTAGCGGCAGGTGAAATCGGGCCAGCTAAGTGGATGATTACCTCACGCTGGGGTGGGGTTAGCCAAGATCCTTATAACGAAGCTAATTTTGCAATTCATGTAGGCGATGACCCAACTCTGGTTCAAGTAAACCGTAAAAAGCTTTCCTCAGAAATAAATAAATCGGTGATTTACCCCGTGGCTTGTCATAGCAATTTGTCCAGTTGGATCAAGGGCAATGAAGTTATTGATGTACCAAATGTCGATGGACTGATTACCAGTAATCGAGATTTGGGCTTGGCGACGCTAAGCGCTGATTGTGCAACGGTTCTGCTATACGCCGAAAAAATAAATTCAATTGCCTCATTGCATGCAGGCTGGAGGGGCATGAAAGACCAGATATTGCCAAATGCGATTTACGAATTACGAAAAGCTGGTGCTGACAAAATATCTGCAGTTTTAGGACCAGCAATTTGTGCTGATTGTTACCAAGTTGGAAAAGAGCGATTTTTGGAAGTTGAAAAGTTTCAACCTGAAGCAGCTGTTATTAACAAAAATCAAGAATTCGCTGTAGATGTTAAAGCCGGATTGATGAGCCAGCTTCAAAAAGCGGAGGTTACTTTTGAATCAATAGATATTTGCTCATTTGAGTCAGCAGATTTGTATAGCTATCGTAGGGACAAAGTTACTGGACGAAATGCAAGTGTAATTTGGATTGAGAGTTGAGATGGATCGAAAGCAAGAATTAGCTAAAAACTTCAATAGTGTATCTGAGCGAATTTCAGCAAGTTGTGCTTTAGCTAAGCGAGATAAAAGCGAGATTACTTTAATTGCGGTCACGAAAAACTTCCCGGCTAGTGACATTGAAATACTGTACGAATTAGGAATTCGGCATGTAGGGGAGAACAAAGATCAAGAAGCTAGCGCTAAGCATAATCAGGTAAAAGCTGAATTAACTTGGCATTTTGTTGGGCAATTACAGCGTAATAAAGTGAAATCAGTTGTGAAATATTGTCAATACATTCACTCGGTAGACCGCTTGTCGCTAGCAAAGGAAATAAGTAAACAGGCGGTAGCAAACGAAAAGAATTTGAAAATTTTTATTCAAGTTGACCTAGACGAAAGCGATGTAAATCGCGGTGGGGTGGGCCGAGCAGAACTCGCAGCATTAGCCAAGGAAATTTCACTTTTGCCAGCGATTCAAATCGAGGGACTAATGGCAGTAGCACCCTTAGGGGGAGATCCCCGGCAAGCCTTTTCTAGGTTAAGAGACCTCCGGGCGGATTTTTTGAAGGATTTTCCAGAGGCGGTGAACTTGAGCATTGGAATGAGTGAAGATTTTGAGATTGCCATCGCCCACGGCGCGACACACCTTAGAATTGGCTCTTTATTACTGGGAGTAAGGCCTATTTTGAGGTAGCGTCTCACTAGTCACAGAGGCAACAAGGGTAACTCAAGGGGGGCATATGCCTAGCGCAGTGCGCAAAATGGCCGTTTATCTAGGTCTAGTTGAAGACAATAGAGACTGGGAAGATTTCGAGGATTCAAATTCTTTTGACGAGCCAGTAGCCGATCCCTCTAACAACATATCAAGATTTTCACGTCAGCCAATCTCCTATGGAGCTACTGCCTTAGCGCAAGATGTTAAAACTGTGCCAGCAGTTGCAGCTGAGCCTAATTTTGGAATTTCTAGAATCACCACTTTGCATCCTCGTTCTTACAACGAAGCCAGAAGAATCGGCGAAGAGTATCGAATGGGCGTTCCAGTCATCATGAATCTAACCGATTTGGATGATACTGATGCTAAGAGAATTGTTGATTTTGCTGCCGGCCTAGTTTTTGGCCTAAAGGGTTCAATTGAGAAAATCACCACAAAAGTTTTCTTGCTCTCGCCCGCGAATGTAGACCTAGGCGCTGCAGCCCGCGCTCAACTCGAAGGTGACGGATTCTTTAACCAGTCTTGATTGGCTCGCCATACTTTTTAGATAAGGTAGCCTAAAGGCAATGGGAACAATTCTTTATACGATCCTTTATTTATATTTTTGGGTCATGATTGGTCGTTTGGTAATTGATTATGTTCAGATTTTTTCTCGGAGCTGGTCACCTACCGGGGGAATTTTAGTACTCGTGGAGTTAATTTATAGTTTGACCGATCCACCACTTAAATTCTTTAGAAGGTTTATTCCACCACTTAGACTAGGTGCAGTGTCTTTAGATTTGAGTTTCATCGTTGTGATCATTCTCTTGCAAATTGCAATGGGAATTGCTCGAGGCATTTAAGTCTGGGAGATGAAATGGCACTAAGACCTCAAGATATTGAAAACGCCCAATTTGACGTGCGTCGCTTCAAGCCGGGTTACGATATTGAACAAGTAGATGAATTTTTAGATTATCTGCAGGCTGAGATAGCTAATTTACAATCTGAAGTTATTGCCAGTCAAAGTGCTGCAAGTGTTTCGATGTTGAGTCAAACCACAAATAATGATCCTGCTGAAATTCTTGGATTAGCCCAGCAAGCCTTAACGGCCGCCAACTCAGAAGCGGAACGATTAGTTAGAGATGCACGCTCTCGTGCAGCCAGCATAACCTCAACTGTTGAATCTGAGAGAAAAAAAATAGAATCTGAAGTAAAGAAGCTAGAGGCAATTGAATCTGAATATCGAAGAAGATTAAAAGAGTGGCTTAGTGGAATGCTTAGCGACCTAGATAGTCCAGATCAAATTGAAACAGAACAAAAAAATTCTTTAGAAGCTTAAGTAGCTTTTTTCAGCCATACCTTTAGCGATAGTTCATGATCGCTAGTAGTTGGGTCTGTCTTAA